>SUVZ01000190.1 GCA_015061765.1 Lentisphaerota bacterium | reverse complement strand
ACATACATCTATGAGTCATACCGCTGGCCGCCGAGGAAGCTTAAGATCAAATATCCCGACAGCATGATATTCGGGATGGTGCCGAGTCAGGAGGACGACAATGCGCAGTTTCTCCGGGAGTGGAAGAAGGCGGGACTCAGGCATTTCATGCTGCGTCCGAACTACCTTTGCTACCGCAGCGTGATTCCGCGCGGATACGAACGCTTCTACCACGGCAATTTTATGCTGAATCTGGAGAATGGAATGCTTGCCTGCGATTATGACGGCTGGCCTCGCCATGTCATGGACTTTGAGAGCTACGTCATCGCTCGGGCGATTGCAGACCCGAAAGTGCCTTTTGAGGCGCTGGAGAGAGAGTTCCTCTCCCAGTTCGGCGCCGCCGCGCCGACGATGCGCGAGTATTTCCGCCGTGTGCGCGAACGCACGGAGAAGGGGCTTTATGAAGTGCAGAAGAAGCCGCCGCTTGACCGCGAACAGGTGCCGGACGATTCAAGGCTCTACAATACGGTCATGTCGGCAAACTGCGACAAGTGGTTTGCCGAAGATCTTGCGGTTCTTGACCGCGCCGCCAAGACTCCCGGACTTACGGACGTTGAGCTGAAGCGCGTTGAACTGCGCCGCCTCATCTGCGAACATGCGCGCCGCACGCACCGTTTCCTTCTCGCCCGCGACACGATGAGCAGGAAGGACTTCGGAAAGGTGGCAATGGATCTGCTGGAATACCGCATCGGCATCCACAAGCGGCTTCCCGATTCGTGGGGGCGGGTGTTTCGTTCACAGCCGGCGGAGGTTCAGTGGTGGCGGCGGGTGCCGCGAAAAGTCATAGGCAAGGCATATCCGGAAATGGAGCTTGAGGATTGAGAAACACAAATCCAGCTTAAGGGAAAACTGGAGGATTTCAATGCCGATAAGAAGACGTCAATTCCTGGGGTATGTCGGAGCGATTCCGTTTGTCGGATCGCTGTATGCGTTTGCGGACGAAAAACCGCTTCTGCGCATAGGCTTGATGACCGATACGCATATCGGTGAAACGAAGGAGAGCTGTGGGCGCGTTAAGCTCGCATACGAGCTGTTCCGCAAGCAAGGCGTGGATTTGATGGTCAATGTCGGCGACGTTGCGGACCATCACTATCCCACGGGGTATAAGGCCTATCGCGAGACGGTCGAGGAGGTCTTTGCCGGAGTGCCCGCGGCGAAACGTCCAGAGGAGCTTTTTGTTTATGCGGCCCATGACTATATCTACTACAGAGGGGCCAAGAATAGAAGCCTTTGGCCCAAGGACGCGGATTCGGCGTTTGCGGACATGAAGCGTTTGATCGGGGCGAAGAACGATCCTTATGCACATGGGACGATAAAAGGCTTTCCGTATGTGGTTTTTCCGCAGAGGATGACGGACGGCCTTGATCTCGATCGCTGCGACAAGATGATTGCCGAAGCGGTGGCGGCCAATCACGGCAAGCCCGTCTTTGTGTTTGCGCACATTCCCCCGCAGAAAACCACGCGCAGCGGCTACGGAAACGCGGAAAAGAGGGAAATGCTCAACAAGTACCCTCAGGTGGTGAACTTCTCCGGGCACACCCACGGAACGCTTGTGGATGAACGTGCGATCTGGCAAGGGGAGTTCACGTCCGTGAATGTCGGATGCCTGCAGAACTGGGGAGAGCGTCTGGTCGGAAGCGATCATCCGCGAAGGGAACACTACGGTGTTCTGATAGTTGACGTTTTCGCCTCACGCATCGTATTCCGCAGGTTCGATGTGCGCGACGGCGAAGAGTACAGGGCGAACGAACCGTGGATGATTCCGTGGCCTTTCGATCCGGCCACGGCGCCATATCGCAATGCGGGGAGGAAGGACAGGTCGGCGGTGCCGTCCTTTGCGGCAGGGGTGACGCTGAAGGTTGTGCCGGCCGGGGACGCTGGCGGCGTACTGCTTACGGTTCCGGTCGCGGACGGAGATATCCGTCCTTACATCTACCGTGTCAATCTGGAGCGTCGTGACCGCAGCGGAAAATGGAAGCCCCTTGGCACGAGAGATTTCATCGGCGAAGCATGGCTGAGAACGTTTGAACGGCCTGAAAAGTACGATCTGGATATTCCCGGCGCGTATTTCACTCCAGGCGGCAGATACCGCTTCCGGGTGTTCCCGCTGAATAGCCTGCGGAAGGCAGGCAATCCTTTGTCCGTTGAATTTTCGGCGCCGAAACCGAAGGTGGCGCCGGAGGTCGTATGGCAGTCGGACAATCCGATGAAGGACTGTCCTTTCCTTTCCGGTTTCTCTGGCGGAAAGCCAATGCCGCTCAAGGGCGGCTTTTACGAGATGGGTGATGTGGATGCCCGGCTTGAGTTTCCCCGTGGAGCATGGAAGGGTGCGAAAGGCGCGAAGTTCCGTTTCGTTGTCGATATGCATACGATTCAGGAAGACTCCTGTATGCGCACATGGCTCATATATCTGCGCAACACCGGTACGCACAAGCCCGCCAGTGGGCGGATATCCACGCTGGATGGCGATTCCGGTTCCATCCGGTATGTAATCGACATTGAAAAGGGAAAAGCTTCCTCTTCGTACTACCTGCTCATACGCGGGGAGGGCGTCGGGCGGATAAAGTTCGACCATGTGAGGATAGAACGCAGAACATGACACGGCATCTGGAGGGGAAAGCCTCATTGGCTTAACAGTCATTGATGCAAGGAATCAAAAGGAAAATACCATGCAACCGAAAATAAGACCGCATATGGGGCGATTGCTGTGTGCAGCGGCGGGGCTGTTTCTGCTGCATCCGTCATTTGCGGGTCTGCTGGGGCGGCCGCAGAAGGTTGAAACTGTCGGGGATGCCGCCATGGGAGTGTTTCTTCAAGGAAACACCCTCTACTGCATTGCCGACGATTCCCTGTATGCGCTTGATGTGTCATCGCCGCTTTCGCCGAAGCTGCTGGGAGCATTGCAGGGCATGGATAACCGGCGGCAGGTTGTGGTGCAGGGCAATCTTGCTTATGTGGCGTCGCGGGAGACCGGACTTCGCATTGTGGACGTGAGTGATCCCCGAAACATGCGATTGCTGTCAAGATTCGATTCTGTTGAGTTCGCGACCGGTATAGATGTTGCGGGGAATACGGTTTTTCTATCCGAACGCATCAATGGTGTAGAGGCAGTGGATGTGTCTGATCCATGCAACCCGGCGCATATATGTATCAGGAAGACGCCTGAATCGCAGTCGGTCGTGTACCATGACGGTTTCCTGTATTCCGGAGAATGGGCGGCAGGGAAAGTGACCGTATTCGACGCCCGCAGCATGAAACGCTTCCGCAAAGTGGCGGAACTTCAACTCGGGGGCTTTGGAGATGGTGTCGCCACAGATGGGAAATACCTTTATTGCTCCACAGGGCACGATATCCCGAAGTCGCTTCGTCTCTCCCGCGGAATGACCGATGATGAGGCTTGCGGGCGTGGGCGGGGAATGGATATCTTCGACATCTCTGATCCTTTCAGGCCAAAGCGCGTTTCGCGAATTGATTTCCCGCGATTCAAACCCCGTAACGACGATTATTGGACGCCGAGAGTGTCCAATGGGTTCGCTTTCTGCTGCGATTCCCACAATGGAATGTTTGTGGTGGATGTGAAAGATCCCGGCAAACCTAAAATCATCGATCGCCTTTGCATTCCTCAGAAAGGAAAAGATTGGCCGTCTGCCGCCATTAGTTCAGTGGCTGTCGGCAAAGGTTGCCTGTATGTGTCGGCGAGGCCGAGCGGACTTTGGGTCGTGCCGGCAGAAGAAGTCGAGCCATTGACGGTTGATAAAGGCAAGTCTCCGGAAGATTCGTCATACAGGGAGGATTATGCTACTGATCCGAATGTGTTTCATGTCTATCGCCCGTCTGCTTCGGGACAGGCGCGGACTGTATGCCTGAAAGGTGGTGTCGCCTATGCCGCTTTCGCGGATGCAGGGCTGCATGTTTTGGAGATATCACCTGAACATGGATTCAGAAAGCTTGGGGAGTTGCCGGGGAAAAAACGAGTGACGGACTGCTGCTTCGCCGGTGACAGGCTCGTGACCGTTGAGGGAATAGACGGATGGGCTGTATATGAACTGGATGGGGCCGTAGGATTCCGGGAAGTTGTCAGACGCTTGCCGCCGGGGAATGGGCAGAACGTGGCATTCTGGTGCTGGGCGCCAAATCGGGATGTAGCGATCCTGTCGACGCGCACAAAAGCTTGTGAAGTTTTCAGGTTGGATGATTTCAATGCGACAACCCCCATTTGCAGATTTTCTGTCGGCTGCCAGTGGGACAAATATCTGGCGGACAGAGCGATAGGAAACGCGTTCCCGGCGCACCAGAACAAATTGGGACTCAAATGGCCGGCGCTCTGCGGAAACGGAGGGAAGGTGAAAGTGGATGAGCGTGGCACGGTCCGTGCAGGCAACCAAGGCAATGGAATATGCGCATTTGGCGACAGATTCCTGTACACGGTGGGGGGCGGATATCAATTCGTCAATCCCGATGGAACGCGCGGTCCGGTCATGAGCGTTGCTCATCCGGGAGGCATTGGCGGTGTTCCGCGTTCGGATGGACGGATTGTGGTATGCACCTCAAGAAGCAAGGGCGAGGTGCATATCTGGGATTTCGCCAATCCCCGCAAGCCGAAGCTACTGCGGGAATACAAGCTTTCAGGACGGCCTGATCTTGCCGCAATCCACAACGGTCTGGTGATAATACCGGCTGGTCATCAAGGTCTTCTGATGGAGCGGGGAAAGTGATTGATAACATACTAAACAAATAAAAGGAACAATTGGGGTGAGACTCCGAAAAGATTGATAATTCTGTTCGATAAATTGGTATTTTTATAAAATAACGCATTTCTATTTTGCGAGAGAATTAATCCGAACAGAATTCTCATTGGCTTGTCATCTATGCTTCAATGTACCAATGGATATCAGGGCGGAGCGGGTAGGACTAGGGCGTTTTAGGACGGGTAGGACTTGTGGGATGTGAGCAACGGGTAGGACGTGAGAGACGGGTAGGGTATTTTTTTACCAACCCTTATTCCGCAATACTGCCATTCTGCCTTGAAAAAAAAAAATGATTTTGGTAAAATAAGGCTCGTTTTTATTATTGGATAGCATGTGTTTTGGATGGTTCAAAACGCATATGTCAGTGGCCGAAAGGAGAACTTGTGATGATGAAACACAGCAGAAAGCCCTGCTTGCACGGGGTGTACGCGGGTTTGTTCGGTAAAGTCTTTACCGCATTTATTGCGGCGGCAGCGGTAACGTTGGCGTACGGAGCGGATTATTATGTCGACGCCAACTACGGAAACGATGCGTGGGACGGCACGACGGCGACCATTCCCGATCAGGCTACCATTGAGGCGGGAGGTACGATTGCAGGTCCGCGCAAGACTCTCCATGCGATGATGAGCGATGAGCGCGTCGTTGCAGGTGATACCGTTTGGGCGGCGGAGGGCGACTATAAAGAAGGCGGTACCGTTAACGGAGAGGGAACAACGATCAACCGCGTCCAGGTGAAGGGCGGCGTAATGCTCCGTGCAAGCGGTTCGCGCGACAAAACGTTCATTTCGGGTGCAAACGATACTGAAAATAAGTATACTGCCGGAGCCACTCGTTGCGTATTCTTCCTTCCGCCGGTCAATGTAGAGGACGGCTACGGCATAGTCAAGGGATTCACTATCCGCAAGGGGCGTACGGCTCCAGGGCGTATGGTTTTGAATGAAAAGAATGAGGAAGAAGAAGTTAAAGAGTACGGCGGCGGGACCACGGGCAGCGGTCTTGTATCTGAATGTGTTTTTGATGCCAATGGAGATAAACCCTCGCGTGGCGGCTCGATGTACAAAGGTTATGCAATCCGTTGCAGGTTCAAGTCGGTTGACAATGGATTTCATGCGTATAAAGGCACTTGGATCATCAGTTCTGTTTTTGATGAAGATAGGCCATATGATGAATGCACGATTGTCAACTGCACGTTTTTTGGAGACAGCCGTACTCGAGACTGCAATACGTACAACTGCCTTTATATCGGTACTGGTGCATCGAATTCCGGTCAAGGCATAAAGCAAGACGACGGCACATATTCAAATATAACTGTACACAAACACGCTTTTTCACGCTCAGAATTTCATCCGGACGCCTGCACTGTGGACGACAATTGCCGTGTAGTATCGGAGGCTGAAACGCCGTATGACGAAACAACGTACCGCCCGCTTGCAGGTTCGGTGGTAATTGATGCCGGAAAAACTTCATATTACGTCAGTACAACGAACAGAGCTGCATGGAGAAGAGGTGCGTGGCCCGCCGAGGCTGCAAAGGACTATTACGGCAACGATCGTGTAGTGAACGGCAAGATTGATGTCGGTTGCGGTGAAAGGCAGAGCGGTTCGTCGCTGATGATCACCGACGAATCGGATGGTCTCACTGTTGATGGAGCGGAGAAAGGTCTGTCGCAGATTTCTGACAGTACGGAAATTACGTTTTCCAGAACCTTTACGTCCGATAAACTGTGTATGGGCGTGATCGTCAACGGCGAATTCCATTCGTTTGGCGGCACAACGAGCGATGTTCCGTATGTCGTGACTCATCCGGGCGGAGATAAATTCGACTACAGCATCACCGCAGTGTACGAAACCGACCAGAAGGACTGGTACGTAAGCCCGGACGGAAACAACGCAAACAAGGGCTATCACAGGAACTGTCCGCGCAAAACGCTCGACAAGGCGATGGAGCTGGCGACGGAAAATGCCGGTCATGTCGTCCATGCGGCGGCGGGAACATATGATTCCTTTGCGGAAGGCGAGGAATATGCGAGCGCTAATAGCCGCGTCACCGTCAAGGCAGGAGTGGGACTTGTTGCGGACGAGTGGCCGCTCAAGGAAACTGTCATCAGGGGTGCTTCCGATACGACGGAGAAGGCGAACAAGTATGGCAACGGCCCAAATGCCGTCCGTTGCGTTACGGTGGAGAAAAATGGCTATGTGTGCGGTTTCAAGCTGACAGGTGGACGCACGGACAATACGGAAGATAGTAAGGCGGCGCGTACGTGCGGGGGCGGCGCCTACCTTAAAGAATCGGCGGCGTTGATAGATTGTGAGATAACGGGGAATGGTACGGGGTATCGTGGCAGCGTAGTGTACTCAAATGAGAGCCA
>SUVZ01000189.1 GCA_015061765.1 Lentisphaerota bacterium | reverse complement strand
AAAGGTCCGGCAGGTTGTGTTTTTTGATAAAAGCCTCAATTTCTGAAATAAACCTGAAGCGCTGGTAGTCAAATGGAACTGGGGCTACCATTGACAGATACTTACGAACATCCTCTACATCCAGCAAGTCATCACTTGTCTCTAGAATGTCTATCAACGACACCCGAAAAAAGTGTTCATCAACATTAGCTTTCTCCGTCTGGACGGTTGTTATGCGCTTGATAAGTTCTCCCGCATCAATCTGTTCGCGCTGATCAACAAGGATTGCATGGAGCGAATCGGCATTCCACTCCAAGACACTTTTTACCGACTCGCCTTTGACAGAAGTTTCAAATCGAACAATACGGCAATAGCCAAGCCCGCCAAGACGACCAATGCCTCGAAAACCCTTATTTTTCAAGCGATCCTTCTGTGAGTTACCGATATTCGCCAACATCGCTGGAACATCGCGCTCCGCAATTCCAATACCATTATCATGGAAGACAACTCGCCGCTTATCTGAATCAATCGTTATCTGAATCTGCCCCTCATCATTCTCAAGGACACCAGCCTCGACAGCCGCGTCAATTGCATCTGCTGCATTCTGTACATACTCACGGTACAGGAACAAGGGATTGTCGTACATTCCCTCAGACAACGTCTCAATGACGTTCTTACCGAAAATAGGCTCATGATCTTTAAGCATAAGTATTTCCTATTGTTTCTGACAAATACTGTCTAAAATCCGGATCTCGGACATCCTCCACCCGTTTTACCCCTATCGCAACAAGGATTGCATCTTGTATTCGAGAGCGTCCACGTCCTGATGACTCGGTATAACGAGCATCTGAAAACTTGATTATTTTTGCTTTCCCCAAAATACTTTTCCATGTTTCCTTCGACAGAGCTTTCTGCTTAATTTGCTCTGGAAGTAATTCCTTTAGCACTCGGAATAATGCTTGAATACCGGCGGTCTTATGCAAAACCGCGTTTCCCCTATCTGACCACAGTTCTTCGTTTACGGCCGAAAAATAATTTAAAAGCGTTTTGTAAATCACAATATCTCGATTAGAGTCGATGTATAGTTTTCTGAATGGCGGCGACTGACGAATGCATACAACTTGATCACTTAACAACGTCCGTCGTCGTTCCCCTACGGGCACCCGATTTAAAATATCTCTATCCCGCTTCTGGTCGGTAGTAATCAACGACAATATCCCTTCAACAATTGTTGCCGTTGAAACGAGCCACTCTTGCTTTGCCTCTCTTGAAACATCATCCAACACACGATCATCTATCGCAGCAACCTTGATGTGACCTTTTAACGAAGACTCATCGTCAATATTTAATCTCCGTGTAAAATTTACCGCCAACTTATCCGGAGACCAAGAGAATTCTGGTTCGTCTTCAAGATTGTAGCCAAATAGCTCGTACGTCTGACTCTTGTTAACTGGCTTCTGATTAAAATTAATGGTCGCAAAAATTGATGCCTGCTGCGCCGTCGGAAGATCTAAAAATACAGCGCACGGAAGCTTCATTTCCTGCTTGTCTCTAGATAAATCCTCAAAGCCCATTAGCCGATGTTGTCCATCAACAACCGCTGCCATTTTTTCTGTGGTAGGAACAATCAAATCCACAACATAATCATTGCGCCTTTCTACTTTCCATCGTAAATCGGCAGCAGAATCACTTGTATCGGTCAGCAGACCCGACATAGTCGAATTCGCAGCCAAGATGATAGTCCCCGGAAGGGTTGCATCCTGAGTCTCCAAGTATCGCGCAATGGCAGACACTCTCTTAATATCTAATCGACGCTGATGCCCTACATCCTGAACCGAGCCGTCATCTTCTGCATGAAGTCTCTTGTGTGGCGACGAATAGCACACCTTCAGCAAAACAGACGCCGGAATTGCTGTCAAATAAAAAACACCAATAGGGTGATTAACTGGAATCGCTGGAAATCTCATAGCATGAACCCTCCTTCAGAGCCGCCAACAACACCCTCTACGGAACCTATTGGGGTTAAATAATTACAACCATTATCGAGCTTTCGGTTACGAGCATTTGCAATCCACCACATACCACAAGCAATAACCATAGACACAATCGCTAATAGATACGCCAGACCAGTAACTCTATTTGAAAGAATAGCTGCAAATATGTTAAGAACAAAAACAATGAATGCCACGGAAATTGAGAATCCGATCAAAAACCGCCGTTTCTCTTGATCAAAGATAAAATCAAGGCATGCAGAAGCGATAATCGGAATTGCACAGGTAATCAATGACAACAAGGCTTCTGGAATACGCCATTTTTGAATTTGTAGCAAAATTGACGTCCAAATACCCAATCCGCCAATCCCAACAATTCCAACGAACAAATATGACCACAAATTGACTTTCCCTTTGCCAATGTGCCATGACTCCACCAAGTATGCATACAGCGACGTAAAACCATTTTTATTGGCATGCGCCATCGCGTGAATACCAGACATCAGTTATCCCCCTTGTCTTGCTTGTAGAGTGGCATTGGGAAACGTACTTTTAGCAATGAATGGAACACAGGATTTTGAATGATGTAATGCCCCTGTTTAAGGCGTGTCATCATGTTCTTGTACGTGTTCGGCACGAACGAATAGGTCTTATCCGAAACCTCGACGCTGTTCGTCCGCCCGTATGCGTGAGTCGAGCAATTGCCAGAAACACGCTTATGGATCGAACTCTTGAACTGTTCAGCCGAGAACAGGACAATACCCAAAGATCGGCCACGCTCAGCAATATCGAGAAGCAGACGCAGGATAGGCGACGACTTCGGCGCATCGGACGCAGCATACTTATTAAGCTCATCAACAAACAACACAATCCTGTCCGGCACCTGCTTGCGTTCCTCCGCCGTCATGTCCTCATCAAAGTCACCAAGTTTCAACCGCGTCACAGCCTGCATAACCGCGCCAAAGACAAACGCCTGCATGTTCTCGTCCTGCTTCGCGACATCAACCACGAAAACTTCATTAGGCTTGATACCCCGTATGGCGGATTCAAGACGTACCTCGTCCTTCTCTGGGCGTACCTCATCCGTAAACATTCTGTCAATTGATATTGACTTCTTCACAATACGCTTGAACTTACGCCAGCTCATAACCGATATTTCCTTGCTGGCCGCTGAACCACCCTTCTCACCCATCTCCTGAACAGCTTCAAGCATACCGTCCCATGTGTCCACCGAATTGAAAGGCTTCTGCTCCGAGACGATAAAATTGATTATCGACTCCATTGTCTGGGTTGGATCATCTACATTCGAGAACAACAGATCAAGATTCTCTTTGTCCTCGTTAAACGAGAATTTGAATTTCTTCGCCCGCTTTGCCTTGCACTGGGCCTCGAACACTTCAGGCCTAACATAACTCTTGATCGTATCACGCCCACCGTAAGGATAAAAATACCGAACATTCTGAAACGGTTTCTCCTCCAGTCCCATGTCTTTGTACATGGCCTTGTCAAAATCGCTTAATGGTTGTCCAGGCTGGTCAATCGTCAGAAGGTCGCGTCCTTTGACATTCAAAAAGATATATGCGACTGATTTCTTCTCCTTGTCCGCCATATACTTTTGCTGTAAGGCGTTCAGAAGGAACATCGCATAGGAGGTCTTTGTGGCAAGACCTGAAATGCCAGAAATGTTCAGGTGCGCCCCTTCTGGACCTATCAAGAAATCCGAGTTCACATACACCGGTAAATCCACCTCGGCACCGTCAACTCCTTCATACATCTGCAAATACCCGCAGACCGTCTTGTTTTTCACCTCGTCAAGACCCAACGCCTCCTCTATGTCTTCACGATCTCCCAACGACACCCGCTGTCCATTCTGTACCGGAATATAGATGTTCTGCGTGTTCTTAACCACGCGCGCCAACACAAAGTTCATGCCAACACGCTCAGTGTTTGGAACAACATCCAAGGAACCGAAGTCATTCGAAAAGTACTCGCCCAAAAAGCTTTCAGAATCCGTAATGTGCGATATTTCCTCAACAACACCATACGTTTTGCTACCCCTGACATGCTCAACAACAACAACGTCGAACGGATTAAGGAGCGTGTCCTTATCTGTCCAGAAATAAAAGTGATCAATCGTACTTGGATTGCTTTCGAGTGCCGCAACTTTGCCAATAATCTTTTGTGCCATAAGAAACCTCCTAAAACAGATTTATGAAATGCTGCTCACCACGATACTTGCTTTTCACATAAGTTTCCGTCAAATACACGGGGTAGAGATGATTCGCCCATCGGCTATCCTTCCCATAGCATACGGGATTGCGTTCATTTAGCAACCAAGCGCTTATATTGTCCACTTCCGAGCTTTCCAAGCCAAACTCCTTCTCACGGTCAGTAACAAGTACCTTCTCAACCTTTACAATTCCATCGAATGGACCTCGTCCGTACCGAGGTTTGCGAAGGCGCACATACCAGACAGCAAACGCCGAAAACCCCAAACGCTCACTCTTGTACATGGCCGCCGGCGTCCTCTCGTTCTCTTGCAAGCGCGCAATAAGCCCAGCCGCGCTCTTGTTACTCTTGAGTTTCGCCAATTCAGGATTGAATGATTTCGACACACCCACTACACGTCGAAAGTTGTTGCGAATTCGATTGAACGAGAACTTATCGTCCTTGTCTGCAACTTTGGAGTACTCAAGAGATCCATCCTTAATCAGCCATGAGCGGTCAGTCAATATCCGCTTTTGAACAAGCTGATCAACCATCGCTTTCTCATGTGTAATCATATAATCATGAATACGGGAGACGGCCTTGTCCTCAAAGTTCTCTCGGTCTTTCAACTGCGACGAATAGAAAATGACATCATTGATCTGTACACGGCTTTGTTCTTGGTTTAGCTTCGTCAGAAGATCCGCGCAATACGCCGCGTTCTGCCGTGAGCCCCCACCATCAGGATTGATCTTGTCTGGGACTGCCAAGACGATATCAAACATGAGTTCGCATGGAGCGACCCGTCGAGACTCCCGTTTACATACGCCCACACCAACCTGCCCAGCCAAGATTGGAAAGACCTGTGACCCAATCGGCATATCTACAATTTTATATGTCCTTCGCGAGCCATCCAAGAACAACTTAAATGCCGGATCGTGCCCTAACCAGTCAGCCGCTATTGACGAAATGTCACGCGCCCCTTCATAACGGATCGATTCTCCCTGTTGCGCCATGAACTCTTGGTCGCAATAGTCATATTCAAGGAGAGACTGCCTTTCCTTGTCAAGACACCGGCGATAGGTTTCAAAACAATGTCGCCCAGTTATTCTCTCAAGAGCTTGTGTTACGCCTCCCATATTCAATATACCTCTACCTCTGCCATAAGTTGTTGCACTATCGACATGAATACGGTCTTGTTCGGAATGCACACAATCAGCCGAACGGTCTCGTTCGGCTGACAGATGACAATCTGGTTTTCACTCACACGCATATCACACTGATTTTATGGCGATATTATACCATATTTTCGTATATTCTGCATATTTCATGATTTGTGATTAAATATTCCCTCAAACGTCACCTTTTTGATCCGCTCAATCTCGCCCGCGTCCATCTTGGTGAAGCCGAAGCACTTTTTGCCCAAATCTTTCAGTGACGCGCCAATGTCGCCTTGCGGATTGAATCGAGCAGTCCGGGAATGACTTCAGAACCCATCTTCGCTGCGGCGAAGGTGAGGCGGCCGCGTCCACTGCGATAGAATTCATTTCACGCCGCCTTTCGATTCTCCCATTCCGATGTAGCGATCATATGTCTCCTGCAAAACGTCCTTTGGAATCATCAACCGCTTGTACTCCGCCACCATCGCGGGGCTCATTGACCGCGAAAGCGCATACTCCACAACGCTGCGATCGGCATTCTTGCACAACAGTACGCCTACCGATGGATTTTCGTTTGCCATTTTTACATCCCTGTCCAATGCCTCAAGATAAAACTCCAGCTGCCCCATGTCCGACGGCTTGAAGTTGCGGGCCTTAAGCTCGAATGCAACGAGGCACTGTAGTCGCCTGTGGAAAAACAGAAGATCGATATTGAATTCCGTCCCCCCAACCTTTACGGGGAACTCCTCACCGACAAACAAAAAATCCTTGCCGATCGACAATATGAAGTCTTTCATGTTGGAAACTATACCCCTGCGAAGCCGCTTTTCGGAGTGTTTCTCCGGCAAATTCAGAAAATCGACAAAGGCGCTATCCCTAAACAGGACGGGGGAGTCGGGATACGAGGCGACAAGCGCCTTTGAAAAGTTCTTTTTGTCGCCGCCAAGGAGCGAAGAATACGTGTCGTTGACAAGGCAACGTCGCAACTCCATTTTCTTCAATCGTTCCCTGAACGCATAAACTATGTAGAACAAACGTTCATGGGCAGTTCGAGTGCGGTTCAGTATTTCCACAATGTTGGTGAATGTTGTCAATGCGAGAACATCGGGCATTGGGATGATTTGTGCAGCCCGCGGTTGCAAATCTGGCAGATCAGCAATTTGTCCAGTCACCGGCTGGATAACTTTCCCCTCAAATTGTCCAGCCAGCGGCTGGACAATTCGGTTCCCATATCGTGCAACAAGCGCGGTAAAATCTGGAGACGTGAACTCATCGTAAACCGCGACCATGCTATAGAGATTGCTTCTTCCATATCCCCGCTCACTTGGCGCACGGGTGTGTATGTAGTCGACAAGGTTGTCGATGGTTGACTTGCCCCAGCCTTCGTGTTTTATCTTTGCGGATAAGTATCCGCCGATTTCCCAATTCGTCAGCATGTGCTCGACATTGACAGAGACAAGCGCGTTTGCGCGATGATTTCTGATTATTTCCAGCACCACCCCGAATTCGTCGCCCGAATAGCTTTTTTGCATTGCTTGCCTCATGCCGCCTCCTCAATTGGAAATTGAAATTGGCTACTGGCAACATTTTCACACTGGCAACATTCCCCCGTCGCTACGCCGGGATAGGCGTCGATCACGATCAGTTCCTTCTTCGCCTGCCGGATGAACTTGATCAACAGCGACTTCGCATCCCACAACTGCCCGTCGTAAAACACGCCCCGCAACGGAGTTTCTGTCGCGTCAAGGCGCTCAAGAATGGAATCCACTTTAGCATCCGTGGCAATCTGCCTTTTCTCCACTGTCTCAATCCGCTGAAACA
>SUVZ01000188.1 GCA_015061765.1 Lentisphaerota bacterium | reverse complement strand
GCTGTCGGCATTCTGCCTGGTCCTCTGGCGCGCCGTCAAGGAGAAGTACATAAAGGAAGTCATCTGAAAGGAACAAAACATGAAAAGACTGATTACATTTACAGCCATTGTTGCGGCATTCGCCGCTCAGGCAAAGGTGAAACTCGCCGCTCCGTTTACGGACGGAATGGTTCTCCAACGTGAAATGCCCGTGCGCGTTTGGGGTACTGCGGATGCAGGCGAAAAGGTTAAGGTGATTTTTGGTGATGCGTCAGTCGATGCCGTTGCCGATGCTTACGGCAAGTGGCTGGTTGAATTGCCCGCGATGAAGGCATGCAAGACGGGACGTACGCTCGCGGTGAACGACATCCGCATTTCTGATGTGCTTGTCGGTGAAGTGTGGATGTGCGCCGGTCAGTCCAACACCGATTGCCCGATTTGGGGCGTAAGTCCGCGCTACCGCGACGGATGGGGCTCGATGATGCTCATGACCACCGACCGTCCGTTTGTGCGCCTCGTGAAGACGCCACGAACCATGGCTCTTGAGCCTAAGCTCGACATTGAGGTCGAGTGGATGAAGATGACCCCCGCTCTTTGGGATGCATACAAGGCAGGGAAGCGCATGCCGTCCGCGATGGGCTACTATTATGCGCTTGAACTCGCGAACGCGCTCGACGTTCCGGTCGGCATCATAGATTCCTCCTGGGGCGGGACCAACATCGACACCTGGACGCCCCGTTCCGGCTACAAGGGCATTTCAGGCCTTGAGATCGAACGCGACTGGAAGGTTGTCCCGGCGGATGAATGGAAGTCTTCCATGGCAAAGGGACCGATTGCCGCGGCTCACAAGCAGACGTCCGCCCTCTGGTACGGAATGGTCGCAGCCTACACACCCATGGCCGTGCGCGGGTTCATCTGGTATCAGGGCTGCTCCAACTCCCGCGAGCCGGAGCGTTACGCAAGCAAGATGCAGGCTCTCTACAATGGCTGGGCCAACGAGTTCAAGAATCCCGATCTTTCGCTTTATTTCGTGCAGCTTACGCCTTGGGGCTTCAAGGATATCGCGCTCATTCAGGAGGCTCAGGCCAAGTTCGCCGCTGCGGAGAAGAACGCCGCCATGGCTGTCATCAACGATGTCGGCAACCTGAATGACATCCATCCGAACGACAAGCGCACCGTAGCCAAGCGTCTCTCGCTCCATGCCCTCAAGCGCAACTATGGCTGGAAGCAGGTCCAGAACGAGTCGCCCACGCTCAAGAGCTGGAAGATCGAAGGCAACAAGTTCATCCTTTCCTTCAATGACGCAGACGGCTTCTACGTCTACAATGCGAATCGCAGCCTTACGACCGGTTTTGAGGTCTGTGGGGCGGATGGCGTCTGGAAGCCCGCAAAAATCTCCAATTTCAAGTCTTCGATGAGCCGCGGGAAAAAGCGCTATCTTGGTCCTGTCGACGGCAAGGATCTTGTCATCGTGGCCGATGGCGTTGCCGAACCGAAGAAACTCCGCTATCTCTATTCCGAGCCGTGGTTCGGTTCGCTGTATTCCGAGGCCGGTCTGCCTGTGGGCGCGTTCCACATCGGTGACTGATTCCGCAGACGTGCCGTTCTGAAGTGAATACTGGAGCAATTGGATGAAACGGATAGGCATCATAGGCGCCGGGCGCTTCGGTTTTTCACTGGCCGAGGCGCTTGCGGACGCGGGTACGGAAGTGCTTCTCATAGACCGGAACAGCACGATTGTGCAGAACGCCCTCAAGAAGGTCACCTGGGCAATCCAGTGCGACGCCACAAGCGCGCAGGCGCTTGAGTCCGCAGGGCTCGCCGAATGCGATACCGTTGTCGTCGCCGTCGGGGCGAATCTTGAGGTTTCGATGCTTGTCACCGCGAATTGCAAGGAGCTTGGGATCAAGTCGGTGATATCAAAGGCGACGAGCGAGATACACGGCAAGATACTGGAGAAGCTTGGAGCGGACATGGTCGTCTATCCGGACCGAGACAGCGCGCACCGTCTCGCGCGTTCGATCACGAAGCACGGCGCGTTCGACCTTCTCGAGATTTCGGACGGATTTTCGCTCGCCGAGATCGACGTGCCGCCGTTCTGCGTCGGGAAGACTCTCGCAGAGGCCGACATCCGCAAGAAGCACGGCGTCACCGTACTCTGCATACGCAGGCCGGATCCGAAGAGCCCCCGGAAGCCGAGTCTGGTCGTGATCCCCGGCCCCAATGATGCGTTCCAGCCGGAGGACAAGATAATCGTGTTCGGGACGACACACGGAATAGACACAATCTCATCAAAGGAATGACAGGCCGAAGGCGATGACAAAGGAAAAACGTGCAAGTTGGTCCGGCTCCCTGGCGTTCGTCCTTGCGGCCTCCGCATCGGCCGTGGGTCTGGGGAATCTTTGGAGATTCCCGTACCTTGCCGCCAAATACGGCGGCGGGGTTTTCATTGCGGTGTATCTTCTCCTTTCGTTGACTTTGGGCTTCACGCTTCTCGTCACCGAAATTGCCCTCGGACGCTATTCGAGACAGAGCCAGCTTACCGCGTTCCGTCAGCTCGGGCATCCGCGCTGGAACTTTCTCGGGGTTCTCTCCACGATAATTCCGCTTTTCATACTTCCGTACTATAACGTCATCGGCGGCTGGGTCGTCAAGTACTTTGCCGCCTATGTGAGGCTGGTGTCGGGCAACGGTGGACTTGAGAACCCTCAGGCTTTCTTCGAGTCGTTCATCACCGCGCCGTGGGATCCGTTCGTATGCATGCTTCTCTTTACGGTCGTCACGTGCGCCGTAATCATCATCGGCGTGAAGAACGGTATCGAGAAGGCCAACCTCGTGATGATGCCGATCCTTCTCGTGATGGCGATCGGTCTTGCCATATATGTCGCGACAATCCCCGGTGCGGGCGAGGGAATCAAGTTCTATCTCGTTCCCGATTTCTCATCCTGCGACAACATCGGGAAAGTCGTGCTCGGCGCAATGGGGCAGATGTTCTATTCGTTGTCGCTTGCCATGGGAATCATGATCACGTACGGAAGCTACATGCGCAGGTGTGATTCGGTGCCGAAGGCCTCGGTCCGCATCGTTGCCGCAGATACGTTTGTGGCGGTCCTTTCGGGATTCATGATCATCCCTGTCGTTGTTATGTTCGCGTCAGCCTCAGGCGGCGGACGTGCCGCGATAGATGCCGGACCCGGTCTCATGTTCGTTACGCTGCCGAAGGTGTTTGCGTCGCTTGGCCCCGCCGGGATATGGATAGGCTTCCTGTTCTTTGTGCTGGTTCTTTTCGCCGCCCTGACCAGCGCCATCTCAATGACCGAGGCGTGCGTTGCTGCCGTCTGTGACTTCTTTGGGATCAAGCGCGTCGCTTCGGTCGTGCTGGTGTGCGCGTGGTCTGTCGTGCTCGGCGCGGTTTCGGCATTCGGCTATGGACGCTGGGCGGACTTCAAACCGTGCGGACTCCCTGCGCTTGAGTTCTTCGATGCGTCGATGAACGTCCTCACGCCCGTCGTCGCGGCTTTGATATGCGTATATGTAGGTTGGGTGCTTCGCCCCAGGCGCATACTTGCTGAGTGCCAGCGCGATGGCAGTGCGGTAGGGTTCAAGGTCTTCTATGTTGTGATGGTCAAGTTCGTGGCTCCTGTGCTTGTGCTTGCGATACTTGTCTCTGAAGTCTGCCGCATCTTTGGCATCGGCGGCTGGGCGATTTAAAGTTAAGGAAACGAAGAAATGCCGGATTGGTTGGCGTCATTGACGAAGATTGTGAACACCGTGGACGACCTCATATGGGGTGTTCCGCTCATCGCAGCGATATTGGCAACCGGTATTCTGCTTTCCGTGATGCTGAAGTTCAGGCATCTGCTGAACCTCGGCAATGCGTTCAGGTATGTGTTCCATCAGGGTGACGGACACCACGGCGAGGTGAGCGCATTCGGTGCGCTATGCACAGCCCTGTCGGCGACAATTGGCACGGGCAACATCGTTGGCGTAGCAACGGCCGTCACTACTGGTGGCCCTGGCGCTCTTTTCTGGATGGAGGTTGCCGCCCTCTTCGGCATGGCCACAAAATATGCGGAAGGTCTTCTTGCGGTCAAATACCGCGAGGTCGCACCTGATGGACGCGTCCTTGGAGGCCCGTTCTACTATATTGAGCGCGGACTAGGTCCCAAATGGAAACCTCTGGCGGTCGTATTCGCCGTATTCGGCATCGGGGCAGGCTTGCTTGGCATCGGCACCTTGACGCAGGTGCACGGAATCGTTGCGGCGGCGCAGCGGTTCTTCGATCCTGCCTTCAACCCGGCGGACCCTGCGACAGGCATTTCGGTTCTTGGAACGGTTCAGTCTCCGGCCGTGATGATCGCGGGCGCCGTAGTGACGGTCTGTGTCGCACTTGTCGTTATCGGCGGACTCAAGAGGATCGCGAAGGTGTCGATGGTCGTTGTGCCGTTCATGGCGGTCTCATACACGCTCGTTTGCCTTCTCGTGATGTTCGGGAACTACGATAAGATTCCTGCAGCCTTCATGACGATAGTCAAGGCTGCGTTCGATCCCGCCGCAGTCACCGGCGGTGCGGTCGGCACCATGTTCGTCGCGATGCAGAAGGGGATTGCGCGCGGCATATTCTCGAATGAGGCAGGTCTAGGCTCCGAACCGATGGCCGCTGCGGCGGCGAAGACGAACGACCCCGCCAAGCAGGGTTTCGTTTCGATGACCGGGACATTCATCGACACGTTTGTGGTCTGCACGATGACGGGTCTTACGATTGTCCTTTCCGGTGCATGGGATCCGTCGCTTAAACTTGAGGGAGTCAACGTCACGGTCGAGGCGTTCTCTCGCGGGCTTGCCTTCCTGCCTTGCATGGCCGCCATCGTACCGTTTTTCGTGATGACGGCGCTTGCGTTCTTTGCGTTCACCACGATTCTTGGATGGGACTACTATTCTGAAAAGTGCCTTGAGTATCTTGTTGGGATGGACCGTCCCGTTGTGATAAGGATCTATCGTTTCCTGTATGTGGCGATGGTTGCGGTTGGTCCGTATCTCACGCTTTCGGTTGTGTGGGGCATTGCGGACATCTTCAATGGGCTTATGGCATTTCCCAACTTGATTGCGCTCATGCTGCTTTCGCCAGTGGTGATGCGCGTTACCAGAGAATTCCTCGACCGGCAGCGCCGCTGACGTAATGTCAGGCTCTGCGGCGGACAAGTCGGCGGTAAAGATGTGAAGTGCCGCGACTTGACAACACTTATTTTCAGGTTTTCACCATGTTTTTGCAGTTTACTTCTGCGCTGTAAGCATGAGAATTAGTCCGAACCATATTCTCATGCTTGCAACCTATGATGGAATTGAGCGAGTTTGCCGGTCTCAGTTTTGGTTGAAGTGGCTTTCGGGATGGGAGGTGTGGTATAATTCCGGGCATGACAGATTTGAAAGTTGATTTAGGCGGACTTAAAATGTCCACGCCCGTCACCACGGCGAGTGGAACGTTTGGCTATGGCACGGAATATGCCGATCTTCTCGACTACTCAAAACTTGGTGCGGTCACGGTTAAGGGGGTCAGAATGGATCCCTGGCCCGGTAACGCAATGCCCCGCCACTGCGAGGTTCCCGGTGGAATGGTGAACGCCATAGGACTCCAAGGACCTGGAGTCGATCCTTTTATCGGCCACTACATCAAGCATTACCGTGACACGGTGAAGGCATCGCTTGAACGCCGTGGCTCCAATGCCGAAGTGCCGCCCATTATCGTGAACATCTGGGGCGGTTCCATCGAGGAATACGCCGAGGTCGCCAAGCGTCTTTCGGACTGCGCTTTCGCCACCGGCGACAATCCGATAGTCGCCGCAATTGAATGCAACGTCAGCTGTCCCAACGTAAAGGAGGGTGGGCACACTTTCGGGCAGGATCCCGCCGTTCTCTCTCGTCTCGTCAAGGCGGTGCGCGCCGCGACGAAGCTTCCGCTCATCGTGAAGCTCGCGCCGAACGTCCCGGACCTTAAGCCGTACACGGCGGCATGCGAGGACAATGGTGCCGATGCGCTCGCGCTCATCAACACGATTCCCGCCATGGTGATCGACATCAATACGCGCAAGCCCGTGCTCGCCAACAGGACAGGCGGGCTTTCCGGACGCTGCGTCCATCCGGTTGCCGTCAAGTGCGTGTACGACGCGCATCGTTTCTCGAAGCTTCCGATTCTCGCCATGGGCGGGGTCTATTCCTGGCAGGATGCGGTTGAACTCATGCTTGCCGGCGCCACGGCGGTTGCCGTCGGGACGGCCACGTTCACGTCTCCCGGTACCGCCGCCGAAGTGACGGACGGCATTGCCGCCTACTGCGAAAAGAACGGTTTTGCTTCTGTCCGCGAACTCACCGGCGCTCTTGCCGAGTGATCGCATGAGATCGGACGGAGAATAAAAAAGAACGCATCACAGAACAAAGCCAAAAAAGCTTTGGGGTGTCTGCGGGGAGATGATAACATGAGGATTCCTTTTGCGTTTTTGCTGACGGCCGGAATGCTTCTCGTTTCCAATGACGGAGCGAGCGCTGCGGAAATGGATTTGGCCACGCCCGAGTCCCAGGGTGTGTCTTCAAGAGATATACTGAAGTGGATTGAAGCGTGCGAACAGGCTTCTGCCGACGGATCGCTTAAAGGTTTTCATCACGGGTTTGTGATAGTCCGCCACGGAAAGACGATTGCGGAGGGTACATGGGCGCCGCAGAACACGCTTGAAAAGCCGCATATGCTTTATTCGCATTCCAAGAGCTTCACGTCTACGGCGATCGGTTTCCTGGTTGACGAGGGACGTCTTGATCTGGACGAGCGGGTCGTGTCGATATTCCCTGAGAAACTGCCTGCCGCGGTATCGGAGAATCTCCGGCAGATGCGGGTGCGCGATCTTCTGACGATGAATGTCGGCGCGTCGTTCACCGATGCGGAGAGGAAGTCGAAAGACGGCGACTGGGTGAAGGCGTTTCTGCACAACGACGTTGAAACCCCTCCGGGTACCGCGTTCAGGTACGATTCCTGCGCAACCCATATGCTGGCCGCCGTCGTCGAGAGAAAAAGCGGCATGAAGCTCATGGATTATCTCGGCGAAAAGCTCTTCAAGCCTCTGGGGATGAAAAGCCCCTGGTCTACGACATCGCCTGTCGGCATAGCCTGCGGCGGATGGGGCATGAACATGACGACGCGCGACCTA
>SUVZ01000187.1 GCA_015061765.1 Lentisphaerota bacterium | reverse complement strand
GGCCGCCTGTTCACAACGCACCAGTACCCACAGGGTGGGGGCTTCAAGCACTCTAACAATCATTTCATTGCATGAACCGACCCACACTCATGCACGAAGCCTCAAAAAAAGATTGACGCTTGTCTTCTTCAGAAAAGAAGAGGGACCGCATTTGCCGTTCCAACCCGAAGCGTATTGCGGCGTATGTCCGGCGGCATATCAAGATGATAGCGCATGAAGAGCCCGAGGAACCGAACCGCAGCCGTCACGTCGGACACAGAGACACCCTCGGCGACATTGCCGCCGCCAGCCACAAGACACGCCGCTCCTGACGGCAACTGGACTGTCTTCGCTCCAACACCGGCGCGGCCAAGATCTATCGAAAAGGGAACCGTATCCGCCGAAAAATCCACTCCTGAAAAATCAGGGGACAAGCCCGCAAGCTCCAGAAATCCCGTTTCAAGAGAAACCATTTTCCGTTCAAAGTCTGCGGCATCGGCAAGCCCGTCTAGAAAACGTTCAAGAAAATCAAACCACAACACAGCCTCCGGACTGTGCGGACAGTGTTCCTTCACCAGATATGCGGCATAGGATGCCAACGCCGTGGTCCGGAACCGACCTCGCATGTATTCGCGCGTATGGATCGGCGACGCCTCCCGGATCGCATGAAGCTCGCCCTTCGCTCTGACATAATAGACCAATTCGCAGGTGTAGAAGAAATCGTACTGCCCGAGAAACGCGCTTTTCGGACGCACCGCACCCTTGATAAGCGTGGAAACAGGCCCTCGTTCAGGGGTTAGCCACGTCACAACATGACTTGTCCGAGACCACGGACGGATGTCCAGGACTATCCCCATGGTCTTAAAAGTCTCGCCGGCCATGACCAGTCCGTCAGTTGATCAGCCGCCGATGCCGTTCTGTTGGGCGACGAGAGAATCAGCGCCGTACATTTTGCGCAGTTTCGGCTTCTCGATCTTCCCTGTAGGATTTCGGGGGACCGAAGCGAAAATGATCTTACGAGGACGCTTGTAGCGCGGAAGCTCCAGACAGAAACTGTTCACCTCGGCAACGGTAAGCGTCTCGCCTTTCTTGACCTCGATTATCGCCGCGGCGATTTCTCCAAGACGCGCGTCCGGCAATCCGATCACGGCTACATCCTTGATCTTTGGATTGGCCCGCAGAAAATCTTCGATCTGTACAGGATAAAGATTCTCGCCGCCGGTGATGATGACATCCTTGGCCCGATCCACCAGATAGATGAACCCGTCTCGCTCCTCCGCCATGTCACCAGTGCGAAGCCAGCCGTCCTCGGAAAGGATCTCCTTGGTTGCCGCCGGGTTCTTGTAGTATTCTTTCATCACGCCGGGACCCCTGAGCGCGAGTTCACCGACCTCCCCCGGCACGACTGACGATCCGTCCGGACGGATGATCTTTGTCTCCCATCCATACCCGGCCACTCCGATTGCACCGACATGGTCGATGTTCTCGATGCCGAGATGCACCGAACCGGGACCGGTAGATTCCGAAAGCCCGTAATTCGTATCATAGTCGTGGTTCGGGAATATGGTTTTCCAACGTTTGATGAGCGCCGGAGGAACAGGCTGCGCACCGATATGCATAAGACGCCACTGGTCGAGCGAATAGTCCTCAAGATTGACGTCGCCGCGCTCGATCGCATCCAGAATGTCCTGCGCCCAAGGAACAAGAAGCCATACGATGGTGCACCTCTCCTCGCTTGCGGCACGAAGCACCCACTCGGGCTGCACCCCCTTGAGCAGGACCGCTCTGCCTCCGACGAGAAAACTCCCGAACCAGTGCATCTTCGCACCCGTGTGATAGAGCGGCGGGATACAGAGAAACACATCGTCCTTTGTCTGTCCATGATGTTTCTGCTCGCACTTGCAAGAATGCATCAACGCGCGATGGCGCAGGATGATCGCCTTCGGAAAACCTGTCGTTCCCGACGAGAAATAGATTGCGGCATCATCCTCTTCGGAAAGCGAAATGGCCGGTGCCTTGGACGAGCAGTAGCCCACCATGGTCCTGTAGCTTACGTCAAAGCTCGGACAGTCATCGCCGACATAAACGCTGAATCTGATGCGCGGGACACGGTCGATGATCTGCTCAATGCGTCCGGTGAACTCAGGTCCATGCACAAGCACGTCTGCATCTGAGAGTTCAAGACAGTATTTGATTTCGTCTGCAGTATAGCGGAAATTGAGCGGCACCGCCATGCATCCGGCCTTGAGAACGCCGAAATATACCGGAAGCCATTCCAGGCAGTTCATGAGAAGAATCGCAACCTTATCACCCTTCTTGAGTCCGCGGCTCAGTAGAAAGTTCGCGAATCTGTTCGCCTTTCTGTCGAACTCAATCCACGTAATCTCGCTCCGGAACGCCTCGAGCGGATTTGACTCGATGAGTGAATATTCACGCCAAGTGGTGTTTCTCTTCTCCAGCTCCTGCGGATTTATCTCCACAAGTGCCACATCGTTGGGCCATTCACGCGCATTGCGCTCAAGTATTTGCGTTATCACTTCCATGACCGCAGATTATACCATAATCGCCGCCCTTCAACATGGACTCAATGCATGTCACAGACGTACCGGTCGTCCGGATTTTGCACTTTTGCGTTCCGCATCCACGATCGCGACGGAATCCCGTGCGCTCTTCGCAGTGACCGGATCGGCATCGCCGCCTGATATCCATGCGACAAACTCCTTGATCTCCCTTTCGTAGCCGCTGACCTTCGGCACCTTCGGCGTAAACGGTTTTCCCTTCTCGGGATATAGGACAAAGGCGGGATTGGAATGCGAATTAAACACGGCCACAGCCTTCTCGAACACGACACGGAACCCGGATTCCCACACGAAACTCGGGGACATCGCCCAACTGGACGAAGATGTGACGACCTTGTCGGGATAGGAATATGTCGTCGCTATGAAATCGGTCCATCCATCCCTGTGAAGGTGAGACCTTGAACACACCGACTCTGGCATGCCAAAGAGATGGTGTATCTCGTCGGTGTCGTGGAGATGCATGTCGAGCGCGACGCCACCAGACTTCGATTCGTCCAGGAACCAGCACTTGCCGCTGCGGTTCCATACGGGGGCCGGTGAGAACCGGGTGAAATCGGCGGCGATCACCTTGCCGTACTTTCCGCTTTCAACGTATTTCCTCAGCACTGCATATTCAGGCCAATACCTCACGCACTGCGCGATCATGAGACGAGCCTTGGACTTCTTTTCCGCCGCAATCATCCGATCACAGGTCTTCGCGTCAATCGCCATCGGCTTTTCGCAAAGCACATTGACATCCTTGGAAAGCGCCTTGACCGTCATGTCCGGATGCAATGGGGTGGGCAACGTAATATCGACGATATCAAGCTGTTCGGACGTGAGCATCTTGTCGAAATCGTCGTAAATGCGCACGCTCGGCGACAAGTCCGAATCATCGGCAACATCAAGATTGCCTTTCGTCTTTGCCGTTATCTGCGCCAGGTTGGAATCGCACACGCATGCCACCCTTACATTTCGCAGTTTCCTCCATACGCCATAATGCGTACGCCCCATGAATCCAAACCCGACAATGGCGACATTGAGTTTCTTCATCTATCAATTCCCTTTCCTTCAGGTACATCAAAAACACATTGCGCATCATTTCCCGGACGCCGCAGCAGGAAGCGGATATATGCAGATGAACGACGGCGCCCCCCAGTCGCTGCCTGCCGTTCTGGCGAAGCAGGCTACGTCAATGCGCTCCGTCAGAGACCGGCAGTCAACCGAAAGGTGAACTGAACCCTTATCGCCGGGAACGATCTTCACGCGCTTTCTGTCGCCATGGACGACATGCCAGCAATATGAAACGTCCTTTAGCCCTTCCGGAAACGCCTTGAAGGAAAAATCAAGTTCTCTCTCCAGGTCTGTGTTTTTTACAGGCACAAAAGCGGATAACGGGAGAACGGCGGGCGGTATTGAGGCGGGCGTAAGGCCATGGGCGAGCTGCACGATCCTGACGGCGTCCAGCGTAGCCCTGTCGAACGCGGTGGGATGCGCCTTTGAGGAAAAATAGTCGGACTCCGACTCCACACCTTTACGCGTTCGCCTGAAAAGGTACTGCATTGTCGGACCGAAAAGGCCGCGCTCCTTCACAGCCCTCTTAACGTCTGCGCGCATCGCGGCGGAAGCGGCAAGTGCCGCCCTCACATAATAGCGGTCCGAACCGCTTGAGCCGACAGACGTCAGCGCACATGGGGTCACACCAAGAAAACGGTCGAGTCCTGTGGCCGGATCGAAGTCCCTGTGGGCGGGGAAAACCCAAAACTGGTTATCGAGATAGCATTGCTGAAGCGAAACCATGGCTTGCGGATCCTGCATCGCCATGCGCGCCAGAGAACAGGAGTCGTTGGTCGTCACAATCGCTAGTGAAGCGTTTCCGACTACTGCAGCCCCTGGATAGAGCGTATTGGGGATTGCCTTGTTGACCCCCTTCTTTCTGGCCTCACCGTCAAAACGCAGCTCCGAAAGGAGCGGGAAGTCCTTCAGGTCGATTCGGGAATGGTCATTGTCGCGGTTGACATAGATATCGCCCGCATTGCCTGAAGCTCTCCCATCCGCAAGCAATGCTGCAAGAACATCCTTTGCCGGACCATCATACAGTGCCGCCATAGCCTCAGGGGATTCGCCTGCGCCGCGAAGGAACTTGAAAAGCGCCGTATACAGTCCTCTGTCAAAATCCCAGATCAGGTTGGACTTATTGAGGACCAGACGCGTCCCCATCGTCAACCGCGCATGTTTTGGCGCAGGACGGCCAGGCACCGGAAGCCCCGCCGTATCACGCGCCAACTGAACGATCGACTTGAACCTTGCAGTTGAGGATATCCGCTTGAGGTCGTTGTCGTTTTCAATCGCCTGCGCATTTCTGAATCCGGCCTTCACAGCGAGTTCCAATGCGTCTAGAGCCGCGTCAGGAGTAGCCCTGTACGCCAGCGCACAGGCAAGATTGTACTGCCATGTGGCATCGCCAGGCATGAGCGCAAGCCCCCGCCGGCAGATCGCCTCCATGTTTGTGATGTTTCCCGTGCGCACAGCCTGCATCAGCTGTACGCGCAGGAACGATTGCTGCATATGCAGACGCGGATAGTCGTATAGCCCTACTGGTTCGGGATCAGCGGCACGGATCGCCGTGCAAAGCACAGACAGTCCGACCAGCACAGCGTATCGCGCAATGCATCGCATACCGCCTGTCACTCTCAGACGCGGATCTGACCACTCTTGGCGAGCATCTTCGCCTCGACGGACTGGATCTCTGCAAAGCCCTGGGACGAGTGAGGATTGAGACCATCGGACTCCTCCATCGAGCTGTCGGCCTCGTTGTAGATTGTGGCCTTGAGTCCCTTCAGCGACTCGAAGAAGATGTTGCCCTTGTAGAGACCGAGCGTAACCTCCGCCGTTGCCTTGTCCGCCCAAACCTGAATGGCCGCACGGGCCGCCTGGGTTGCGGGATCAAACCACTTGCCATCGTAGATCTGGTCGGCGACGAACTTTGAGAGCTGGTTGAATAGCTGCGTGGACTTGCGGTCCATGATGCCTTCGTAGATGTACTTGAGCCCCCAGGAGAGGACCTCCATGCCGGGAGCCTCATACACGCCGCGGCTCTTCGTGCCGATGATTCGGTTTTCAAGAGCGTGCTTCATGCCAATGCCGTTACGGCCGCCGATCTTGTTCACGAGCTGCATGACCTTTAGTGCGTTCATCTTCTTGCCGTTGATGGCGACGCAACGCCCCTTCTCGAACTTGAGAACGATCTTCTCGACCTTGTCCGGAGCATCCTTCGGCCACACTCCCATTGTGGGCTTCACGATGCGCATCGATGTCTCCATCGACTCGAGATCCTCCGCCTCGTGCGAGAGTCCGGCAAGGTTGGCGTCGGTGGAATATTTCTTCTTGGTGCCGACAAAGGCGACGATGCCGCGCTCGGCGAGGAAGTCGACCATCTGCGTGCGGCCCGGGAACTTCTTGAGAAGATCAGAGTCGCGCCAAGGGGCATACACGCCAAAGTCCGGATCGATGACGTTCGTGTAGCGCTCGAAGCGCATCTGGTCGTTGCCGCGGCCCGTCGCACCATGGACGAGAGCGACGCAACCAGCCTTCTTCATCGCGGGGAGGAGTTTCTGGACCGTGACCGCACGGGCGATGCCGGTGGAGTTCCAGTATCCACCGTCGTACATGGCCTGGCACTTCACCGTCTCAAAACAGATGTCGGCCATCTCGGCGGTGACATCGACGATCTCCGTCTTGACGCCGGTCGGCGCCATGCGCTTCTTGATGTCGTTGATGTTCTTCTCGTCCGGCTGCCCGACGTTCGCCGAGAACGCCTTCACCTTCACGCCGGCATCCAGAAGAACGCAGCAGATGGTCTTTGAGTCGAGACCGCCGGAAACGCATACGCCGACAGTCTTACCCTTCAAGTCTTCCAACTTCATTTTATTTTCCTCGTTGACTTTTTCTTTCAAAAATCACTTTGCGACAGGTTACAGCATCCACCGAATGCACAACTCGCGCAATTCCCTTCAATAGGTCGCGAATTATACCATAATCCAGCGATATGCGCTGAAACCTTTAGACTAAAAAAACAAAACAGAACACCTGCCCCCAACCGACATCCGTGATCTTAATTCTTGCCGTCTGAGTCGTTTTCGTCCTTGCGGGGCAAGAGCTTGTCCGTCAAGAACATAAGCGCCACTATAATCACTGCCGCTACGGCAATGCAGATCACTTTCGTTGCCATTATTCAGTTTCCTTTCATTTAAGGCCGCTTAGCGGCAGAGTGTGTAGAGGACTCCAGCGACAACCGCAGAACCGATCACGCCGGAGACGTTTGGTCCCATCGCCTGCATGAGGATGAAGTTCGTGGGATCCTCGTCAAGCGCAACCTTGTTCGAGACGCGGGCCGCCATCGGAACGGCGGATACGCCTGCAGAGCCGATCAACGGATTGATCTTCCTCTTTAGGAAGAGGTTCATTATCTTCGCCATGATGACGCCACCCGCCGTGCCGACGCAGAACGCGCAGAGACCGAGCGCAAGAATGGCAAGCGTCGTGCCGGAGAGGAACTTCTCGCACGCAAGCTTGGAGCCGACGGATAGCCCGAGCATGATCGTGACGATGTTGATGAGCGCATTGGCCATCGTATCCGCGATGCGGCCGACCGACGGACCTATCTCCTTTGCAAGGTTGCCGAGCATGAGCGCACCGATGAGCGGCACGGCGGACGGAAGGAGAATCGCG
>SUVZ01000186.1 GCA_015061765.1 Lentisphaerota bacterium | reverse complement strand
CTGCGCGTCGCGTCCGCCGCCAAGCCCGCGCGTAAGCGCCATGGCGTCTGACGTCCAGACGATGCGCACGCCGCGCAAAGTCGCACGGCGCGAGCGGTTGAAATCACGCACCGCCTCAAGCCGCGGCTTTAGACGGTTGTACTCGTCAGCATAACCCGGGTCCTCGAATGGATCGTCGAGATACTGGAGGCAGTAGAGCAGGAGATTTTGAGAGCCCGCGAAAACAGCGCCGGACATAAGCGAGCCCATCTGCGCGGCGGAGGCAAAAAAGCGGTTGTGCGGATAGGGGTCCGCCTCGTAGAACGTCTCGATGTCCTTGGGCAGGCGCTCAAGCGTGTAGAACGTGTGGGCGAGAGCTCCCGGGATGTCCGCAGGGGTCGTCTGTGCGCCGTAGATCGCGCCGGATGGGCGTATAGCGGGGCGCGTGTTCGGTCCTGCGAACGCACGGGCGATCGCCTCGACGGACGAGCCGTCCTTGTCGGCGTTTAACCCCGGCTCGCAGACGCATATGCGAACCGAGGGATCGACTTCGTCGACGGCTGCGCGGACTTTCCTTGCGAGGACGCACAGCGACTCGCGCACGGTGCCCGCAAACGCGCGGCGAATCGGCAGGTTCTCGTCCGTGCGGTTCTTGAAAGCGTCGGCGATTTCGGCGGCGGAAAGCTTCTTGCCGTAGAGCTTCGCGAAAAGCGCGAGATGGCGAGGGCAGAAGCACCCGCCGCCGTCAAGACCCCTTCCCCACGCGAGCGTGTAGTCGTCTTCGATGTTGACCATGCGCGGATGCGCCGAGGCGACCACCGACTTCACCTTCGCGGCCCAGTCGTCTTGGAACGCGGGGTCAAGCGGACACTTCTTGTTGTCCGCGCTTCGTCCGCCGCGCGAGTCCTCGACGGGGCTGAAGCCGGAGACGTAGCGGATTGACGGCGAGCACCACCAGCCTACTTCGATTCCGTCAGGCGCGACGCGTTTCGCGATCTCGCCGATCTCGCGCCCCATCTCGGCGTAGAGATTCGCGGCGAACGGCGCATACATCACCTCGTTGAAGCCAGGCCCGGCGATGAAGAACCGGCGAAGGCCCGACTGCCGCGCAATCGCCTTCAGGTCGTTCGCCGTCTCTTCTACAGCCCCGCGCCGCCACATGAGCGGCACGACCGGATCGAGTCCGTCGGCGGCGAAGACCACCGACGACGCAAGGCCTGCCGCAACGGCGCACAGAAATCTACGCCAAAGATGATGTATCGCCATGCGGGTTCCCTCTGGAAAATCTGCTGTATTGTGCCATGTCATGCTGCTTTACGAGTTCCTGGATATTTTACTACAATCCGCTTCTAAAGCATACCCCCCCCCTGAATTAGGGGGGCACTCCCCGCATGGATCCGCAGCCGGCAACCCGGTAACCGCACCGCGCTACCTGAAACCCGTGTAAACCCCATAAAACCCCTGAAAAACAAGGCTATCGAGGGGTCTGTCCCCAGAAGTTCTATTTCGCGCTGACGCGCAATGGCAAAATGTCGGCTATTCCGCAAATTACAGAATAGCCGACATTTATTTACGAGCTGCAGAATGTCGGCTATTTCCAAGACTGCCAAATAGCCGACATTTCCTGTCTCGCCGCCCGTCTTGTACCGCGGCAGCGTCCACGCCAATCGCATTACTTACTTGCCGTCGGGCGCGTTGCGCATCGTAACCGTAACCGACTGAAGTGTATTAGGTCCGATCTCCACCTCAAGCGTATCATACTTCAACGCGTTCTTGTCGTTCGGACCAAGCGGCGCATAGCCGGTCTGCGTGTCCTCATAGGCGAATTCCTCCCAAAGCTTGGCTTCGCCGGGGACCTCGCGACAGTCGATGTATTTTGGATCCTTGATGCGGACGAGACGGTATGTCGGGGCGGCAAATATCTTGCCCGGCACTTTGACGGCGACCTTTTCACTTGTCTGCTTCGTGTTGACCATTATGAGACAGAGTTCGTCCTTACCGGTAAGCGCGATCCACTCGACCTCTCCCGGCACCGCTGGCGGCTGGACACCCCTCTTGAGAGCATTGCGATAGGAATAGACATCGCTCATAGTCTTGGCAGACGTATAGAAGCTCAGCTCGAAGTCCGTGTCTTTGGAAGTGCCGTGATGCCACAGGATCGGATGGGTGCGAAGTGCGTTGCCGATGATGCGATAGACGGCACCCTGCGCGCCGACCTCCATACGAGGGCGGTTGAGCGGCGAGTCGAGGTCGGGATATTCGCCACCCTCATCGGACCACTGCACGTTCCAAGTCCTGCCATTGGAAATGTACAATCCCCCCGCGAGGTTGCACATGTTGTGGTGGAAGAATCCGTCCACTTCCGGCTGGCACGTCATCATGATGGCATAGTGGCCCATGACGAGCGCTTCGCGAAAGATTCGCTGGCATCGGTTGTCTTCGTCGGAACGCGGGCGCACTTCCGTCCACCACGTGCGCTTGCCCTTGATCTCGGGGAACGCCTCGGCAAAGCCGCGAATGCGCTTGACGCCGAAATAAGAACAGCTGTAGGGAATGTCCGCCCCGTAGGTATGGTAGGTGACGTGCGAAATCTTGTCGAGGACGCCGCTCTTCGCAAGTCCCATGATGAAATGCGCTGAATACTTGTTGAACATGTCCGCGGCAAAATAGGTGTCGCGCTTGATCTCCCCGGCGGCAAGCATTCTGTTACGCACCTGCGTTATGTCTGGATTTTCCTCGAAATTCTCAGCCACCGGTACGCCCATCTTGCAGTCCGGCCATATCTTGAGCGCCGCCGAGACGAACTCCGTCCACAACCTGACAAGCGCGTCCTGATCCTCATAGGGCTGATAGTACGTCTCGCATCCGAGCTCGAACCCCTGCACGACATCCTTGTAGCCGTTATCGACGATCCACTTGACGAGCGCAAGCTTGTTATCGAGATTCTCCTTGAAAGCGGCCTCGTCGGCAGCGGTTTTGGCCCGAATGCCCCGCAGGCCTATCAGCACCCTGAAGCCGTTTTCCTTCCAGAAATCGAACTGCGCCTTTGGATTGGAGCGCTTCTTTGGGTCGGGGTCGTTGCGCCGCGCGAACCACACATCGGAAGACCATGTCGCGGTGCTGTAGCAGCCGGCCTTCTTCATGACCTCGGCCGTCTCCCACTTGTTGGTGACAAACCAGTAGTCGTCGCCGTATTCGTGCATCGCGCTGATGTAGCCGACGATCGATTTCGACGTTGTTTGCGAGAGGTCGCGCATTGGCTTCCCCGAAAGGTCAAGGTCGATCGCAAAGTCGGCCTTCGCCGCAAGCGCGGCGGAGGCGAGAACGGCAAGGGCAAGCAATTGTCTTTTCATGTGTTCTGATTTTTATTGTGTTTTGTTTCTGTGTCCTACATCCATATCGAAAATGCCGCAGACGAGTCGTCCACGTCACACGACGCGAAATCGCAGACATCGACCGTAAACGACTCGCCGCCCTTCGAAAACGTCGCCTTCCATGCGCGATGCGTCGCTTTCGGCGTCATCGGCTCAAGGCGGCACGTCCATCCGCTCTGGCCGCTGACACGCTCCGCCAGCACACTTTTACGCGGCGTTCCGCACAACGTGGACTTCGCAAGCAGAAGCGGACCGAACGTCACGTACGTGCCAGCACCGCGCCGTGAAAGTCCCGCCATCTCCGGCGTACTCTCAAGCTGCTCGAAAAGCCGTGTCCGTACATCGGCGTCGTCGGCGACACGCCAGGAATTTACCGACACTTCGCCTTCAAGCCGCACGTGAGCCACGTTCCCGACGCATTCGACGGCAAAAGCCCGCGCCCATCCCGGACGACGCACAACGATCTTTCGAGACTTGGCGGACACTGCCGAAATCGAAATCTCGCCGCCAAACGGGTAGTCCCCGGCGATGCGGACGACGACATCTTCGCCGCCGTCGCGCAGCGTGTATCTCCCGGCGAAAAGAAGCGCGACTTCGACAGACCCGCCATCGCCTATCGAAACCGCCGCCTCCGAGACGTCCTTCCACGCGCGCGCCGCGTTGTCGACGCAGCAATGGTGATATTTCATTCCCACCTGGTGCGGAGCCGGAAAATGGCGTGTGCCGTGGGAACGGACGCCGTGGGCAGCCCACTTGCCATCCCGGAACACGCCGGGCAGAAAGCCGTTCAGGAACGCCGCCTCCATCGCGTCAATATGCCGTCCGTCGCCGGTCGCCGCGTAGAGCGACCGCTCGAGCCGCATGAAATACACGACATCGCAAAGCTCGGTAATCGCATTCGGACAAGCGCGTGCTCCGGTGAAATGGTCGAAGTAGCCGACGCTACCCATTGGGTTGGACTCGTGCGCTAGAAGCTGCCGCTCAATGCGCAATACGGCGTCCGTCAACCTCACTTTCCTTGCACCTTCCACAACCTCGGCATAGTCAAGAACCCCTTCAAGGCAACTCATCATCTCGTAGGCCTTCGCCCAATGCCCCGGATTCGGATACCACTCGTGGACTGGCCTCCCCGAAAATGCGTTCCGCACGAGATTCGGGACCGGATTGCCGTCGCAGTCCCACTTCGCGACGATTTCGGACGCGAAATCGAGATATCCCTTCCGTCCTGTCGCGCGGTAGAGGATCATGAGCGGCTTCAGGATGCTCATCGAGGGGAGTCCCGCGAAGTACCCCGTGCGGTCGATCGATGGACCTTCCGGGCGCTTCAACTGCGCGATCGTCTGGTCCATCAGGCGAGAAGCCGCGTCGAGAAAAAAGCGGTCGCCCGACATGGAATGGATTTCGAGGAGCGCCCAGACGGTGTATTTCCGCCCCCAGATGTTCCAATTGAACTTTTCGGAGCCGTCCGAATTCGGCCCCGTGTCGAGAGGATCCGAACATGTGCCGATATAGCCGTCGGGACGCTGAAACTCGCGGACGAACGCGTGCGCGTTTTTTTCAATCCACGTCTTGAGGCCGTCGTCGGCGGAGATGGACCATGCGGCGACCGCGCCCAGCATATGCTTGCCCCAGTATTCGCCCTGCCACCATCCCTTGTCGTCGTCGTGCGAACGAAAGGCATTCACCGCTTCGGCGTAGATTGCGTCGCGCATGTCGCCCGAAAAGCGCGCCGAGAGAAACCGGGATTCCTTGTCCTTCCAAAACCCTTCGGCGCCGTCAGCGACGGCACTCGCGGCCGTGAGCGCCGCGGCAAAGGCGACAAGGCGCGTCCTCACCGCACGAACCTCGCGACAAAGCAGCAGGAAAGACGGTCGTTCTTCTTCAGTTCCAGACGATTGCCCGCGACCCTCGCGGCGACAGGCGCAAGGTCGTTCTTGTCATCGAGGATTCGGACGTCCTGAAGCCGCCAGCCGCCCGCGTTCTGAAGCGAGAGGTCTATCTTGTCGAGCCCGCTCCTGTAGTCCGCGACGAGCACGGTGGCGGAACGTCCGTCCGCGCTGACGGCGGCAAACGGCGTAACGCCCTTCTCGGACGACGCGACATGCAGTTTCGTCTTGCACGAACCTATCAGTTCGCCCATCGCCATGAGCGCGTGGAACGGCTTGACGTAGCGACGCTCGAGAACGTCGAAACTGCCCCAGTCCCAGTCGAAGCCGCAACCATAGAAAAACGCCTGGGAAATGCTAGTGTCCTGAAGCTTCGCCTCGACGGCCATCGTGAACGCCGCGGAGTCGGTTCCGTTCATCGACGCAGGTCCCGAATGCGTCCTCAGCCATTGTTCGCGGTTGCCGCGAATCGCGTCCCAGCTGTTTTCCGCGAGAAAATGCCACTCGTCGAAGATCAGCTCCGTTTCCGGGAAGCCGCACTCGGCGACAAGCGCCTTCGCCCGCGCCGCCTGGCGCACGGGTTCGTCGGGATCGACGCCGTACCAGTGCCAGCTGAAGAAATCCGGCGCGACACCGGCCTTCTTGCACGCGGCGAAAAGCTCCCTCGCAAACGGCTCGTCAAGCCACGCAAGCGCGGGCCCGCCAAACTTCAGTTCCGGGAATTCGCCTTTCAGCCGCTTCAGGCACGTGACGAAGAGATCGATGAACTCGGCGCGCGTTCCGCGCCAGCACGGCGTGATGTTCGGCTCGTTGAAAAGCTCCCAGTACTCGATGTCCCACTTGAAGCCGTCTGCCCAGCCGCGCGTGTAGTGGCGGACGATCCCGGCGAGGGCCTCGGCGTATTTCGCATGGTCTGGCGGATTGAGCGTGTTGACGGCGTTTCCGTCGCGCGTGTGCTCGATCGACGTGCCGAGTCGGTAGAAGACCTTCATCCGGTTCTCTTCGCGCACGGTCTTGAGAAGGTTGTCCGTTGCCTTGAAGTAGTAGTTCGCGGGATCCTTCGCGTCGAGATGCATTAGAGGGAAGATGAAATGCGTATCAACCACGCGCTGCCCGCCATCGACGAGCGGCGCATCGTGAGACCGCCAGGCATGGAAATTCAGTTTCGCGAGATTGAAAGAGTCCCAAAGCTGCTTCTTGGGCGCAGTCGCATAGCGCGACCGCCAATGCGACGAATGGAGCTTCGGATTGACCTCGCCGCCTTTCGCGGCGAAATCAACTGTGACGCCTCCGAGCGCAACGTTGCCGGCGAAAGAAGCCAGCAGGAAGAGAAGAATCCTGTTCATACGGTGCCTCTATCTGACCATGATGACGAAGCCGGACTCCTTGTAGTACGGCGAATCGCGATCTACCATCCACATGCCGTATGGCTGGTTGTAGCTGTTCATCGCCTTGAAAACGCCGAAGCACCCATCTGGCGCCGCCGCCTTCTCGTCATCAGTCATCTCCGAGGCAAGCGCCTTCCACCCCATCCTCTTTGAGCAGTAAATGGTTCCGTATGTCGCAATGGTTCGCATTCCCGTGCCGGAAAAATTGCAAATGCCATTGACGATTTCAGCCGACAAAGCCTCATTCTGGAACCAGTATGTCTTGACAGAACTTGGCCAACGGTAAACCGCCTCGACTTTCGGGATATACAATGTCACGTTCGTTATGGAGTTACAGTTGTTCCAGACATATTGGGAGTTGAACTGCATATTGGTGCACTCTGGAGCGATATAGGTGACGTCCTTGAGAACATTCCTTCCATTGAACGGCGATGTATTGTAAAGGGTCGTGCCGCTAAAGGTGATTCTAACGCTGTCGACGCCAGCGAAAGACTGAAAGTTCGCAGACTGCAGGTTGTCGAGAACGAGTGTCCCAGTTACGCCAACGGCGGAAAACTGGCCATTTTGAAAGAAGTTGGTGACACCTGAAGGAATGTAGTCGCCCACATCGCCTTCGAGTAGATTGCATCCGTAATAGATGTTCTG
>SUVZ01000185.1 GCA_015061765.1 Lentisphaerota bacterium | reverse complement strand
CATAGAGGTTCTGCCACTCGCCCTTGCCGTCCGCGAAGATGCCAAGCTCCTTCCAGCGCGGCTCGTTGTGGTACGCCGGCCACACGTATGCGGCAACGTCGTATTTCGCTGCAAAAGTGCAAAGCGGCAACGACAGCAGCAAGACTGCGGTGCGTCCTATCAGCTGTGTTTGAACCTTATGATTCATTTCCTTTTCTCCGGCTAAAACCTATTTGTCCTTTAAATGGCAAGCATAATACCTTAAGCGCCTTGCAAATTCAATATGATTTATTGCCACGATTTGCACTTTTTGATACACGATAAATGAAGACGGATCCAATTAGGATCGCTTTCACGTCCAGACGTGAAATGTTTGTTTTTTAGTTTTCACGTCCATCGCGCATTGACTTCGGCGGACGTGAAATGTTATAATACGCGCATTTAAGTTCAAGAGGGATTCCAATGTTTGTCGGAAGAAAAGAGTACATTGACGATCTGTCTGCCCTATGGCGCAAGTCAACATCATCGTTAGTCGCTTGTAGGGGGCGGCGACGCATCGGCAAGAGCACGCTGATTGAGCAGTTTGCCGAAAAGACGGCTGATAGGTTCTTCTCTTTTGAAGGGCTGCCACCTCGCAAGGGCATGACGAACCGCGACCAGCTTGCCAATTTCGGAGCACTTCTCGCACAGCAGACGAACCGTCCAAGGCTTGTCTTCGAGAGCTGGCACGATGCCTTTTTCTGGCTAAACGAATTCATTGACGACAAAAAGCGAACCGTCGTTCTTCTTGACGAGATTTCATGGATGGGCGCATATGACCCTGATTTCCCTGGACATCTGAAATGGGCGTGGGACAAGCTTTTCCACAAGCATGACAAGCTCGTGATGGTCGTCTGCGGAAGCGTATCCGCATGGATCAAGCGAAACATCCTTGACAACACGGGGTTCGCCGGGCGGTTCTCCCGCGACTACATTCTCCCCGAGCTTCCGCTTTCCGTCTGCCCTTCATTCTGGGGGGCCACAGCGGGGTCCGTCTCCACGCGGGAGATGTTCGACATTCTGTCCGTGACAGGAGGCGTGCCACGGTATCTCGAAGAGATAGACCCTGCCCTTTCCGCTGAGGAGAACATCCGGCGGCTGTTCTTCACTCCGCAGGGCAAACTCTTCAAGGAATTCGACGACATGTTTTCCGCCGTGTTCGGAGAGGCTGCAACAACGAAGAAGGCCATCCTGAAGGCTTTGGCTGAAGGTCCGAAAAGCGGCGCCGAACTGTCTGCGGAACTTGGTCTATCCAACACGGGACATTTTGCTGATCATCTTCGTTCTCTTGCGGATGGAGGATTCATTGCGGCTGGAACCGGTCTCAACCCCGAGACGGGCAAGAGCGCCCGAATTGACCGATATAGGCTCAAGGACAACTATACGCGATTCTATCTGCGCTGCGTCGAGCCAAGGAAAAATGAGATTTCCGTAGGCGGCTATCGTTTCGCGTCCGTAGAACAGCTGCCCGGATGGGATGCAATCATGGGGCTTGCCTTCGAGAACCTAATCGTCAACAATTGGGCGGAGCTTCTGCCACGCATAGGCGTGGGAAGCGCCATCGTTGAATCAGCCGCTCCATACAGACGCTTCGCGTCCAACATCGGAAAAGGCGTGCAAATCGACCTGCTCATACAGACACCTCGAACGGCCTACGCTGTCGAGATCAAACGGAAGAGCAGGATCGGGCAAGAAACAGAGGAGGAGATGGAAGAGAAGATCAAGCGTCTGAAAGTCCGCAAGGGCATGAGTGTTCGTCCTGTGCTTGTCTATGACGGAACGCTTGATCCTCAGATCTCCGGTCGCGGATACTTCGCCGCGACCATAGATGCGGCCACTCTTTTGGAGAAATGACCGCCTATGGACAAAAACAGGATACACTATTGCCCTATCGGTCTGGTGCAGCGCCAGTTCGGCATCTACGTCACTGGCGCCGGAATGGAAATGACGAAGCCGGGGGAACCTTATCCCCACGCCTACCATTCGTCAGATTACTACTTCACATGGCGCAAGGGCAGGACTTTGGCGGAATGGGAATACCAGATACTTTACATCAGGAGCGGAGAGGGCGAAATCGAATTCACGCGCGGCAAGCGCATCGCCGTCGGCGCTGGCTCGGTGATCATCCTGCATCCCGGAGAATGGCACCGCTACCGTCCTAATCCGAAGACAGGCTGGAGCGAAGCCTATATCGGTATCGGCGGCAACTTTCTGGAACGGATATTCTCCAAGCCTTTCTTCAGCGGACCGCCTACAATCATCAAAATTCCGCCAAACGGACCGTTCGACAAGGAGATCGTCGAACTCGTCGGGGAGATTCAGGCGACAAGCACGGAACAGCCATACACGATCGCGCTCAAGACGATGCAACTGGTCGTATCGCTCTTCATGGAACACCCGAATCAAACAGGAAGGACTTCATACAACGTAGCCATCCGCCGCGCCAACCTCCACATTGCGCATCACCTTGGGGAAGTTGTCGATTTCCCGGCGCTGGCAAAACAATGTGGAATGGGCTACTCGCTGTTCAGGAAACGGTTCCGAGAATACAACGGAATGTCTCCGCTTGAATACCAAATAGCGCTCCGCATACGCCGCGCCATGAACCTTCTTGGAAGCAGCGAACTGCCCGTTGCGCAGATTGCGGCAGAAGTCGGATTCGAGTCTCATGCCTATTTCTCCCGATTCTTCCGCAAAGAGACCGGCATGTCTCCAATCGAGTACCGCCGATCACAATCCTGACGCGATCGGCACACTTGCCGCAAAACACCTGTCTTCGCTTGGGATGAACTGCTGCATCGCGCCATCCACAATCCTACGCTAAGCCCGTTTGTGATGACGTACAATCCTCTTGGCATCGCACCGCGCAAATCTACTGCACTAAAGATATCCAGAGACAACCCTATCGCCCAAAAGGCCCGAAAGCTGATATCGGAACTGGCGACATCCGGAGCCAACGTTGATGCCATAGCCAGACATTTCACATGTTCACGTAGACTGTTGGAGATGAGATTTCGCGAAGCGACCGGCGTATCGCTTTTGGACGCGATACGCAACGTACGTCTCGAACAGGCATGCCGGTTGCTGCGCGACAGCAATCAGGCAATTGGGAGAATTGCGTTACAATGCGGCTACGCCTCAGAATCAGCCCTCAAAACCAATTTCAAGAAACGCCTTGGCATGACAATGTCCCGGTGGAGAAGAAGTCAAAGCCTATCTCAACGGCAAGCGACTTGAAAAATGCCAATCCCTTCCCGATTCGCACGGTGAAAGGCGATGTCTGAAACCTGATCGAGCGCTTCCTCACGAAGCGCTCCAACCGCACAGCAACCATTACGGCGACGGCAACGCGCTCAATATCCGCTCATGCCTTGCGCGGAGGCACCTTGAAGTCCTCAGGCTTGAAGTAGTGGGTCTTGCGCGTGTCGGCGGCCGTATTCGCCGCAAGAACTGCAACTGCGGACTCGTACGCGAGCTCAGCCGGGCAGTTGAGCTTTTCGCCATGGCGGCACGCAGCAAGGAAGTTCTCAAGGTGCGGCATGTGTGCGGGTTTGTTCATCTCCACCGCAAGCGGATTGCCCGTCGCCTGCGCGGAGATTCGCGTATCGACCGCAATGTCCTTCGTGACCTCTTTCTTAATCTTGTCGCCCTCGGTCGGAAGGATCCAGCCCTTGTCAATGAAGGTCTGCCATTCGGCATCGGAGAATCCGCCCTTGCGCAGTTCACGCTGGACAGTGTTTCCTCGGGCCGATATCTCCGCGATCGTCAGGGCGGCGTTAGTACCCATGAACTGCTCGTAGAAGCCTCCGCGGGCATTGGACGAAATCACCTGGTACACGGCCTCGTTCTTCGTGCCGTCAGGCATCGTGAACTCGTAGATACAGTAGACGCGGTCGTACGTCTGGCGGCGCGGGGTGAACGCGTCAAGCCCGCCGATGGCCGTCACGCTGGACGGAGGAACGCCCCACGCCCAGAAGAACAGGTCGATCTGATGGGAGCCAAGGTCGACCATGGATCCGCCGCCGTACTTGTGGAACCAGCGCCAGTTCAGATACTGCTCGGCGTTTGTGTAGCCGTACTTCGTGAGAATCTCCTGCTTCGGAGGACGCTTCACCGAGAAAAAAGGGGCGAGCGTGCGGTTCCACTGCGCATAGGCGGTGGTCACGCGTCCTAGCATGTTCGGGACGATGTGCTCGAAACAGTGGCGGTAGCGGGGATTTGAACGGCGCTGGTGCCCGATCTGGAGAAGCATGCCTGTCTCCTGCTGGACGCGGCACATCTCCGCCGCCTCCTCAAGCTTGTTGCTCATCTCCTTCTCGCAGTAGACGTGCTTGCCCTTGCGCAGACAGTAGCACGTATGCTCGCAGTGCATCCAGTCCGGAGTGGCGATGATCACCGCGTCGATGTTCTTGTCCTCCTTGTCGAGCATGTCGCGGTAGTCTTCATAAGTCTTGACATCCATCCCGTAGCCGCGGAAGAACGCCCGAGCCTGCTGGCACTGGAAACGCCAGATGTCGCAGACGGCGCGCACGCGGACGCCGGGTATGCGGGCGAGAGATGCGGAAAGCACGCGCCCCTCCGCGCCCCAGCCGATCATCGCGACGTTGATGGTTGCATCGTCAGGCCCGATCGGACGCTTATCCTCCGGCAGCTTGTTCTTGTCGTCTCCGAGAATGCTGAAGCTCGGCAGGAAGCCCGCCGCGACCGTCGCACCTTTGATGAAGTCTCTTCGATTGGCTTTCATTTCCATAGATAAAACCTTTTGATCGCCAATTATACCATACCCCCCATCCTTATACAATCCTTGAAGTCGACACAGATTTCACAGCGACACAGATTTCGCCCAGCCAATTGCATTGGAGACCTCATTGCTTCCGCCGCAGTTGCGTCCGCCGAAAATCACAAGCACCCGTCACTTCCGCCCCGGAATCTCCCGATATCCTTCCGGCACCCGATACCACACCGACGCATTACGGTTGTTCGCCGCGCGAGTGCGAACGGTGACACGGGAAACACCCACACCATCACTATCAAAAAAGATTAAGCCCGCTGGTAATACCGTCAAACATCTCAACTTCATACACTTTTCAAAACAATAATCAACAGCATCCCATATATGAAAATGTGGATAACAGTCCAACACTCTCATTTTATTTGATTGGATGTTTTGTGCCCTCCTCATCACCCCTATAAATCGTATTGCCTCGCATATAACAACGACATGACGGATATCCATCATTCAAAACACCTGACTTGTACAATTCTTGACGTTTTCTGGAAAACGACGAAGCGAACCACATCTCTGTTGTAGAATGGCCGCCTGTGATTCCATTGCACGGGACATATACATCCCAGTGATTTTCGACCTTCCCCATTTCATCTCCTCTGCTGTAAAGCATCCATTCCTTTTTCTGCGAACTATATGAAAAAACATTACCATAGGCATCTTTCTTTTCTTCAGCATTTACGTCTTCAAGTAAATCCAACGAATCTGGCGTGACATCACTCTTCCTTAAATATTCTTCGATGGCGGCCCCAACGATGAGCATCCGACGAAATGTTTCACGAGACCGCCATGAGTTCCACAATGATTCAGTCCACACCTCATTACACTCCGTAATAGGGGGGAGTATCTTACGGATGTCCATTGGCCTGAGTTTTACGGTTACACTGCGTCGATCGTTAATAAGCCTTGCCAGCATATATTCAAGTTTCGGCCTAAAGCGTCGTATATTAAAAGTCCCTAACACATCGGAATGTTTTTCGTAAACCTGAATCAAGGAACAAAAGGCAGTTCCGTAACTATTGAACATTTTTCTGTTTCCCGCCAAACCTACAGCCTCCGCCATAACCAAATGTACATACAACCAATTATAGTCATTCAAAGCGACTTGATTCATTGCCGTGGAACTTAACCCCCGTATCGGCTCAATTACAAACATTGAAATATCGTTTCTTCCATTTTGTTCAAACCAGTTTCCTTTTCCAAATGGATGCCCATTGGTCAACGCAACCTCCAAACCACAAAATTCAAAACATGGCATTCTTTCAATAATGCCACTTTGAGCAAGCACATTGAAGCTTGCCATGTTCAGCATAACAAACAAGCAAACGATTATTCTCAATTTAATCATTCTATTATTCCTCATATTCCACAGCTATCAAGAAAATCAAAACAGTCAGTGACGCCATTTCCACCGAACGACCGAGACGGTAGCAAAACGGGAAAACGAAATCAAATGATTTTTAAATTTTACTGCGGATCGGACCGGCGGCGGGAGAACAGCGGCAGCATCCTTCCGACTAATATCAGCATGGTGTAAAGTTCCAGACGTCCCGCCAGCATCGCGAAGCAGTAGCACCACTTGACTGCGGCGGGAAGATCCGCGTAATTCGACGTGGGGCCGAGTTCGCCGAACGCCGGGCCGACGTTCCCGACCATGCTCAGGGCCGCGGTGAAGGCTTCGACGATCCCGAGCCCTCCGAACGCCCCGGCCATGGCGGTGAAAAACACCACGACAAGATAGGTGAAGAGGAACGCCGCCACCGTCGGGACGACACCTTCCCGTCCCGACAGACCGTTTATCCGCATCGTGAAGATTTCATACGGATGAAGAAGCCGTTTGAACTCGTTGCACAACTGTTTGCCCAGAACCATCCAACGGATGACCTTCATGCCCCCGCCGGTCGAACCGGAACACCCTCCGATGAAGAAGAGAGCCAGCAGAACGGCCTGCGCGGCCGGCGCCCACTGCACGTAGTCCTTCGTCATGAATCCGGTGGTGGAGAGCAGCGAAGCCACCTGGAATGCGGAATGGCGCAATGCCTCTGCGAATGCTTCGGACTGCGGCAACACGAGAACCGTGACGGATGTGACAGCGATCGTGACGATGCACAGGTAGGCACGAAACTCTGAATCACGGAAGATTTCCCTGAGCTTTCCGGTGAACGCATGGAAGTAGAGAGAGAAATTGACTGCCGCGAGAAGCATGAACGCGATGCATATCCATTCGGCTGCCGCATTCCCGAACGAGCCGATACTGGCGTTGCGGGTGGAAAACCCGCCCGTTCCGAGAGTCGAGAACGAATGGCATACGGCATCGAACCAGTCCAGTCCCGAAAACCTGAGAAGGACGGTCTGGACAAGCGTCATGCCGAAATATATGAACCAAAGGACCTTCGCGGTCGTAGACATCCTCGACGTGATCTTGCCCTTGTTCGGTCCCGTCGTCTCGGCCTTGAAGAGTTTGAACCCGCCAATGCCCAGAAGCGGCATCAGCGCCACCACAAGCGCGATCACACCCATGCCGCCGAGCCAGTGCGTCATGCACCGCCAGAGATTCACGCTCTTC
>SUVZ01000184.1 GCA_015061765.1 Lentisphaerota bacterium | reverse complement strand
GGGGGGGGGTAGTAAGCCTTACTTCTTCGGATTCTTCACGCCCATCTTCTTCAGGACAGCGTCAGTCACATCAAGCCCGGGCTTAGAGAATCCGCATGCCGCGATGTCGACAATGAGGTCGTAGCCTTCATCCTTTGCAAACTCGGCAAGGCGAGCCTCCACATCCTTCTTCTCGATCTTGAAGAGCCGCTGCTGAAGGTCGGAAAGCTCTTCCTGACAGCGCTGATCCTCCGTGCGCATCTCCTGCTGTATCGAAAACATCCTGCGCTGCACATCCTCAAGCTTTTTCTGAAGTTCCGCCTTGGCGGTCGCCGAGAGCATCGGATTCTGCCAGTCGGACTGATGCTTCTTGCCCTCATCGACAAGCGACTTCAGCATCCCCTGGCGGGTCTCCATCTTCTTGCGGTAATCGTCTGCTGTGGACTTCACAAGTGTCCGGTTCGATTCGTGGCTCGGATGGTTTTTTATCAATATCTCAAGGCTTACCGTACCGATCTTGGCTGCGGCGGACGCAACCACCGCCGTCATGCACACACACGCAAAAACAGCTTTTTTCATCTTTCATTTCTCCTTTTCTTTTTCCGTTTACTACCAACTATCAGAAATCATATCCGACCGTGAACGAGAAGCACTCCTTCTCGACATCGTCGTCAGGTTCGACAACCGGCACGGCGAAATCGAGTCTGATAGGGAAGCTCTCAATGTCCAGACGGAGACCGAGACCGACAGACCAGCAGAAGAAATCTGTATTGAAATCAAACTCATCCTCTCCGACCGCACCAAGATCAGTGAAACCCGCGATACGAACGAACTTCACTATCGGCACGGTGTATTCAGCGTTTATGCACCAGCTGGTCTGGCCGCCCCACGCTGCATAATCGCCTTTCTTGCCGGCCTTGCGCCACACACGCGGAGCGATGTCGCGATACTCGACGCCGCGGATGGAACGGGGACCGCCAAGGAACAGCTTGTTGTAGATCGGCACATCGTCCGAGAACGCGTCGATCGTATCGCCCCGAACGCCAAAAGCTATCACATGGTTGTACTTTTTCCAGACCTGATAGTACTTGCGGAAATTGAAACCGACCTTCCAGTAGCAGTTGTCGCCGCCAACGACATCCCCGTAGATGGACGCCTTGTGGCCGCGCGTCGCGAATCGGAACGTGTCGCGCGTGTCATCCTCCCAGAAAATGCGCAATGGGATCTCGAAGGCATCGCCATACTCATCCTCCTGCCACTTGAACACGGGACCATATCCGGGCCTGTAATCGCCGAACCCTTTGTCAAGATAGTATTCGGTGTCATCGACATCGTCAAACTCAATGTATTCGACTGCGACCCTGAAGCCGAGACGCCCCATGGTCCTGGCCGTAGGCCAGAATTTCACAGGATATGTGATTGTCGCAGACGCGCCGTTGCGGATGATGTCGTAGTCGTCATACCAACGTTGACGGCGATACGCATCAACGGTAAGCTCAAGCATGCGGTCGAAGAGATAGGGCTCCGTCACCGACACCTCATATGTCTGATATCGAGGACCCGCCTGTAGAAGCATGCGCCCCTTCTGTCCGCCGCCGCGGAAACGCCACGGACGGAACAGGTCGAAATTGGACTCCGAAAGTTCAATGGTACCGTACACGGAGTCGACGCTTGACGCGCCGATGCCGACCATGAACTGTCCGGTGTTCTTCTCCGACACTTCATACACCAGATCGCGGACCTCAGGCTTACCCTTCTCTGAGAGCGCACCGGCCTTCTTCTCAAGGTAGAAGCGTACACGATCGAAATAGCGAAGGTTCTCAAGGCGGCGCTTCGACTGTTCGGCCTTGCTCTCGATCATCGGATCGCCGGGCGAAAGCGAAATCTCACGGCGGATCACCTTGTCCTTCGTGTAGTCGTTCCCGCGGATCAGCACCCTGTCGACCGTGACCGGCACACCTTCTTCGACATCAAACACGACATCAATGGCGTTAGGGGCACCTTCAACGGGAATGCGCTTCACCGTCACATGGGTCTCCGCAAGGGGAGTCTTCCCCGACCCGCAGAATATCTCGATCTCTCGCGCCGCGTCATTGAGGGCCTTCTCGCCGGCCGTACTTCCTGCACTCACCGCGCTGACGGACGCCAGCACTGCGGCTTCGGGGTATTTCGTAACGCCCTTGACCGCAATTGACTTCACCTGATAGCGGGGGCCCTCGACAATCTTGAACAAGATGTTCGCCTCGCCCTCATCTTTGGACGGCACACGCTCGGCTGAAGCCACGACAACGTCAAGATATCCGAGATTGCGATAGTACTCCGCCACTTTGTCGCGAGCCTCGGCAAGGTCCTGCGGCGTGACGGGAGTGTCTACGAACCAACCCACCGGATTCCACCACGGCAAGGCGCCGAACGTCTCTCGAAGCGCATCGGCATCAGCATTGTCATTGCCCTCGAACAGATATTCGTCTATCTCGCAGCGCTTGCCCTCTTCGATGACCATGGTGACAGTCACGGCACCGCTCGCCCCGGCGACAGGCTCCACGACCGGAGTGACCTTCACATCGGGAAACTCCTTCTTGCGGTATTCGTCCCTGATGCGGTTCGCAGCCGCCGCAAAGTCAGCCTCACCATAGGCATAGCCATCCTTCAGGTCGGCGAATTTCGCGATCTTTGAAGCGCCCCAGTAGATATTGCCCTTGCAGTTCAGCGGTCCATGGTAGCGGGATTTCGGAGCGACCACATAAACGACTTCAATTCCACCGTCAATATGCCTGGCCTCCACCGATATGTCCTCGTACTCGCCTGTGTCGCGCAACGCCTTTACGTCACGGGCGCATGCGGCGGGATCGTACTCCGCCCCCTGCTTGACCTCGCAGCGGGCTGTGACGTCGGAGACATCCACATCGCCAGACACAGAACTGCGTGCGGTCACGTTCACAACCTTGGCCGCATGCAGCTGCAGCGCCGCAACCATCATCGCAGCGAAGAACAGTCCATTTTTCATTTGCATCCTTTCATTCTCAGATCATTGCGCCATATCGACGTCATCCGAACATCACGGGCGCAACGTGCCAGATGTTGCGGGCATACTCGGCCACCGCACGGTCGGAACTGAAAAGGCCGGAGCGCGCAATGTTGACGAGCGACATGCCGCCCCACTTCACCGGATCACGGTATGTGGAGTCCACCTTGTCCTGCACGTCCGAATAGGAGCGCAGGTCGGCAAGAAGCATGTAATAGTCGTTGTAGTCGAGAAGCGAACGCAAAATCGGCTCGTAGCGGAGCGGCTCGCCAGGAGAGAACAGCCCGTCCTTGATGAGTTGGAGCGCCGCCATGATCTCAGGATCCTTCGCGGCGCACTCGCGCGCATTGTACACTGGGCGCAGACGCGCCACGTCCGGCGTACGCATGCCGAATAGGAACATGTTGTCGTCACCGACCTGTTCGTTTATCTCCACGTTGGCGCCGTCGAACGTTCCGATCGTGAGCGCTCCGTTCATCATGAACTTCATGTTGCCGGTGCCAGACGCCTCCATGCCCGCGAGCGAAATCTGCTCGGAAAGGTCTGCCGCCGGTATTATGCGCTCGGCAAGCGACACGCGATAGTCAGGAAGGAACACGACCTTGATGAGTCCGCGCGCACGGGGATCGCCGTTCACCACTTTCGCCAGATCATGTATGAAGCGGATGATCAGCTTCGCCATCCAGTATCCCGGGGCGGCCTTCGCCGCAAATATGAACGTGCGCGGAACGGGATCGTACGACGAACCGTTCACGATGCGGTTGTAGCGCATTATGATGTAGAGCGCAAGCATCAGCTGGCGCTTGTATTCGTGAAGACGCTTCACCTGGACGTCGAACAGCGACGTCGGATCGATATCTTCGCCTACGATCTCCTTCACACATGCCGCAAGCTGGCGCTTGTTGGACGCCTTTATCTTCGCGAGGGCGGACAGGAAATCTGGATCGGCCCCGTGAGCCTCGAGCTTGCGCAGATACTCCAGGCGCACGACCCACTCCGGACCGATCGTCTCGGTGATGAGCTGCGAGAGCATCGGGTTCGCCTTGAGAAGCCAGCGGCGAGGCGTGATGCCGTTCGTCACGTTCGTGAACTTCTCCGGCATAAGGTCGTAGAAATCCTTGAACAGGGAATCCTTGAGAATCTCGGAATGAAGCTTCGCCACGCCGTTTGTCGTCGTGGAGCCGATGATACACATGTTGGCCATCCGCACATAGCGTTCGCCATGCTCGTCGATGAGCGACATGCGCGCGATGCGGTCCGGATCCGACGTGATCTTCGAGGCTATGTCCTTGAGGAACCGGCTATTGATCTCGTAGATAATCTGCAGATGGCGGGGAAGGAGCAATTCCATCATCCTGACAGGCCACTTCTCGAGCGCCTCGGGGAGGATCGTGTGGTTGGTGTAGCCCGTCGAACTGCGCGTGATGTCCCACGCATGGTTCCACTCCAGACCCTCCTCGTCCACCAGAATGCGCATCAGTTCCGGTATGACGAGCGCTGGATGCGTCTCGTTCAGATGGATGAACACCTTCTGCGGAAGCATGTCCCAGCTGTCGTTCCTCAGGCGGAAACGGCGCAGGATGTCGCGCACGGAGCAGGCCACGAAGAAATACTGCTGCTTGAGGCGGAGTTCCTTGCCTGCCATCGTATTGTCGTTGGGGTAGAGGACCTTTGTGAGGTTCTCGGCCAGAACCTTGTTCTCGACCGCCGCGACGTATGAACCCTGATTGAAGTCCGCAAGGTCGAACTCGTCAAGCGCACGGGCGCTCCACAGACGAAGCGTGTTCACCGCATGCTTGTAGCCTACGATGGGCAGGTCGTACGGAACACCCTGCACGGTGACGGCGGGATTCCAGGTCCACTTCAGTTCGCCGTTGGACGCACGCTGACACTCCACGCTTCCGCCGAAAGACACCGTCTGCGCATATTCAGGGCGCGTTATCTCCCAAGGATATCCGTCCTTCAGCCAGTGGTCCGGCTCCTCGACCTGCTGCCCGTCGACGATCCTCTGGCGGAAAATGCCGTAGTCGTAGCGGATGCCGTATCCCATGGCGGCGAGATCAAGCGTGGACATCGAATCGAGATAGCATGCAGCCAAACGACCCAAACCTCCATTTCCAAGGCCCGCATCCGTCTCGAAATCGCGCAGATCGTTCCAGTCTATCCCGTAGGCGCGAAGCGCATCGCGACAGAGCTGGTCGGCCTTGAGGTTTATCACATTGTTTCCGAGCAGGCGGCCGATGAGGAACTCGAGGGAAAGGTAGTAGACGTACTTGGCGTTCTGCTTGTGGTACTCGGCCTGAGTATCCATCCAGCGCTCCGTGATGCGGTCTCGTATGGCATACGCAAAAGCAAGATAGCGGTCACGAGCCGTGGCGGTATCCTCGCCTTTCGCCAGCGTGTACCTAAGATGGTGCGCATAATCTCCCTGAAGCCCAGGAACGCTCATTTCGACGCGTCCTGCCCCCACTTTCCCGTCATTCATTCTTTTTAGCCTTTTAGTTTAAAAAACGGGCGTAAATTATACCATGCAACAGAAGTTTTCGAAAGAAAAATGCGACAGAAAAAAATGATCAATCGTTGAGCAGGTTGTAGTCGTCGTTCTCCTTGACGGGTGCGTCGAGATCTTTGATCCGCCCCTCGTACTCCGGCGGCACTTCCGGCGGTGTCAAATGCTCAACCTTCCACTGCGTCCAGCCCGGTTTGCGGAACGGATTGCGGATGAACTCCGTGAACATGTTGGCGGAATTCGTGGAGGTGGACGCCGCACACATCGACACGCCGATAAGCCACCAGGACATGGAACGCCCGGATAGGAAGAAATCCTTCACATCCTTTCCGGCCTTCTTTGAACACTTAAAAGCGATGCCGATGAGAAGCACGAAAGACGGCATTTCCAAAATTGTCGCCTAAATGTCAAACGTCAATTAGTAAACAAATCCCTTTGCAAAACCGCCCAGCACATGCCTCCTCTTATGAGTCAAGTTCAGACTTGCCGACAATCCCCTTGGCAGAACCGCCCGACACATGCCTCCTCTCATGCATCAAGCTCAGGCTTGCCGACAGCCCCATTTGCAGAACCGAAGTGACCCGACAAAAAATAGGTCTTCCCATATACATTAAGCTCCGATTCTTCGACAATCTCTCTTGTGTTACCAAAGGAAACAGGCATTACTATTAAACGCCGATTCCTCGGCAATCTTCCTTGTATAAGCGATGGAAACTGGCATTACTATTAAGCGCCTATTCTTCGGCAATCTTCCTTGCACAACCGACGAAAATGGGCATTCACATGTGCGTCAACTGCCGACTTGCCGATAATCGCCCTTGTATGACCGATGGGGGATGGTGTCTTCGGATATCCTGAGAGCAAGCACAGAGGCAAGATCAAGAAACGTCCCTTCGCAGACGCCAAGAATCTCCCCAACAACCCGCCTCACCTCATCATTCAGGCTTCCATTTCCTTCACTTCCATCCCTCCCGCTTGCATTTCCCCCGCTCCCGGCACATTCGCCACCGCTCCTGCCACCTACCACTCCTTCACTACCTCCATCTGAATCCTCTCTACCGCAATCCCTCACATTATCTCTCACATCATCCCTGCCACCATCCCTTCCACCATTCTTTCCTCCATCCCCAACTCCTTGAGAATCAGTCCGAACCATATTCTCAACGCACTCCAACCCCACATGGCTTCCAATATCCGCCCTATTCTCTCCGGTTTCCGGAGCTTCCCCTCCTTCAGCATCCCCGTGAGAATTAGTCCGAACCTTGTTCTCAACAATCCTCTTATCCTCATAAGCCGTCTTATTTTCCGCATTCTTGGAGTTTTCTGCATCTTTTCCGCATTTTGATGCATGGCCGTCCGTGTCCATTCCTGCATCCGTATTCTCGTCCCCATCCGGCAGGACAGATGCCGCAGGCACGGGATCGCATATCCCTACCGCCTGGCGGAACCTCCGCGCAAGCGCCTTGTAGCGCATGAGCGTCTTGTAGGATCCGTAGAGATCGGGCATCTCGCTCTGGATGTACCTCCTTATCCCGCCCTTTCTCGCGATGATCTTCCCGTCTTCGCCGAAGACAAGCGAATTGTCGATGTAGCACTCGAGATCCTCCATGAGTGAACCGAGCCTGACCATGTTCCCTACGGAGTCGCGGGCATGGAGAAACGCATCCCTGAGCTCTCCGGCCGTGGGGCATGGGTTGAGAGTGGTGCGCCTGCGGATGCGCCTGCGCTCCTCCGTAAGGCCAAGCCTGCGCGTACGCTCAGTCTCGTAGTACGACGGACGGCGCAGACGGTGCAGATGCAGGTCTATCCTGCGCCTCATGACCCATATCGCGAACGCCCCGCCCATGAGAAGAGATATGCACAGCGCGTCGAAGAGCACCA
>SUVZ01000183.1 GCA_015061765.1 Lentisphaerota bacterium | reverse complement strand
CCTCTGCACGCCCCGCCTTCCTAACTGTATGCCGACTTCTTTACAGTGCAGACTCCTTTCATTCTGCTAGTCCAGCCGAGTTTTGCTCGGCGTACGTGTCCCCAGATTTCCAAATGTTTACAATGTCTCTCCAGCAACAAACACGGGAGCCGCTTTGACACTTTCAGGGAATATCCCCGTATCAAGGAAGGAATATATCGCGTTAAACGTCTTTTCGGCATCACTGCGCGGTCTGGCCTCAATTCTTGTGATGTCCTTTCCAAGCACCAAATCTATACCTCTGTTCGAATGCGCCCCAATGAGAACATCTTCCCCTATACGAATGCCATTCTCTATCATAGCCGTCATAGCTCCGCGAGCTATGTAATCATCAATGAAGAATAGGGCTTGGTCTTTCCCACCCGGTTTCCATCCGTCAAAAGCCTTATAGGAAGCTCGCACAAGTGCGCCAACCCCTTCATCTACATTCCGACGGTAAACAATCTTCTGGGTTTCTAGGCGAATGCCAAATCTCTTGAATACGGCTCTATCCATGAAATCCAGACTATTGTACGCCCCCACCTGCACAAGCGTCTTCACACCTCTTTTAAGGCAACATTCAGCCAGTTCATCATCCGCAGCATGACAATCAAAATGTATGTAGCCAACAGAACCTACAGGGGTTCGTTGCGTATTCATGAATCCCACATACGGGACGCCTGCCGATGCCAATCGCCGGAAAATCTTTGGCCTATCGCCAAGAACAAGCACAAACGACGTAGGCTGTTTGAGAACAAGGTCGAGTTGAGAGAAATCGTATCCCTCCTTCTCTCCTCCGCCAAGCATAAGACGCGTCGCCAGATATCCATTGCGCTGCAGCATATCCGACACGCGCATCTCTATCACAGATTTGTAGAACACGGGCGTGATGTTTGGATAAATTATCAGCACATGCCCCTTCCATGACATCTCGTGCCGCCCCAACACCACACACCCGACATGCCGCCGTGATGCCACAAGCCCCTCATCCGCCAAACACCGTATAGCCTCCAGAGGCGCACGAACTGACACCCCCAATGCCTTGCGCAGCTCCTGCACCGACGGCAAAATATCACCCGGCTTGAAAAAGCCGGTCTTTATCGCTGCACGGAGCCCGTCAGTAACCTGACGCGGGATATCTGTACGGCTTGCCCTATCCACCGCAAACGGTAGAGATATCTGCCTATCCTTTGAATCCATCAGGGCTGGAATTATATCCGAAAAGCATCTGCTATGCGCAACAAGTTCCAAAAATCATGATGAGACGGCTATCCGCTACTCACTCGAAGAGCAGAACTGCAGACGCATCTGCCGAGACAACCGGCATTGCGGGAGCACCAATCCGGAATTCTGCATCTTCCGCGATTCGAGGAAACTCAAGCATCCATACCGCGGTTTTGTCTGTAGCATCGCGACTTGCTTCAAGCATGGCCTGGTTCCTGTCGAACGGTTTCTCGGCCACGATGCTTCCATCCGGGGCAATCAGTCTCGCACTGCAAGGTTCCGACGGTTTTACCATGACACGTACCGGATCGCCACCCGGCGGAACAGCGAAGAAATAGCGCCTCCCACTTCCACAGAATGGATGCACCCACGGACTGGAAAGCACCCCCTGTCCCGGCAATTGCGACTCTACTGACACCAGCCCGCGTCCGCAATCGATATCATAGCGCATTGCGCCTCCCCCGGTCGTCCGCAAAATGTTTGTTGTGATGGACGGACCTTCTATCGCGAATGCATCGACCTCGATGCCAGCCGTGTCGCAGACGCGCACATTGGCACGGAATTTACGACCACGTATCGCAGAAGCGCGGAAAACGACAGGCCATTCGCCGGCCGATGGCACATACTGCACGAAGGTAAACTTTCCGCGGAAATTGCCTGTGGCTACTGGTTTCGCCAACTTTGTGGCGGCTGGCAAAGGCCTGGCTCTCCTGAAATTCACATCGGAAACAACGAAATCCCGCAGAATCTTCAGTGCGGCAGCGTTTGTTGGATATGTCTTCGCCAAATCGAAAAATGAGATATCTCGCCATGATCCATCTATCTGCATTTCACGGAATCCGCCTTTGAGCGTCGCAGTGTCGAGTCCTGTCCCCGCCGTGCCATCATAACGGACACCTCCACCTAAGCCAGGAACAACGCGCACCTCTTCAAAAGTGATTCCGCCAAAGTCAGCTATATTTGAACCATTGCTGAACGAAACCGCAGGACGCTCACTGCCTCGAGCATCCATAAGCGAATTCTTAACCGTGATTGAGAGACCACCGGTTCTATGTTCCCCGACCGAAAACGCCTCGCTGCGGTTTCCCATAAAAGTACATTCATCAAACAATATCTCGCCCTTTGCATTTCCGAAAGGGAACACGTATACGCCACATACATTGGAATAGACACGGCAGCGACGGAATGAGATTGAAACAGGAGATGAGGATGGTCTAAGACAGGTCAACCATATATTAATTCCATGGAGCGCATTGCCGCAGAATTCGCAGTCTTCGAAGACGATACCTTCAAGCCTGTCACTGCCACCATTCGGCTCGATGTCAAGTCCGCACTGCGGTGGCCTCCCACGCGTGTCGGCGAAAATGCAACGCGACACAATCATGCCAACCGCTGATATCACACTGATACCCTGCCTGTGGTGGTCTCGGCACACCAAGTTCTCCAGCCGAACGTTTTTCGCATTTTTTCCGACATACACGCCGTCGCCGCCACTTGAACGGATTTCAACATCCCGGACAACCACATTCTTAGCGCCCTTAATTGAGACAGCATGGCGCCACTGGCTTGGCTTGTACAATGTCTTGTTTTGGTAATCGGACTTTTCCATTGCGAGCGCAACCCGTCCCTCTCCTCGCAATGTCACGTTCGACACACCGCGCGGAATGCTTACTAGGCAGTCGTTTAAACCGAGGAACTCGCCCTTCTTTGCCCGCACTGTAACACCATCCGCAAGAACGACCTCCTGGTTTGACCTCCTCAGGAAAATGGGACGGACAATCCAATCGTCTTTCTGGCGATCCACGATCACTCGCTCCGCACCCGAGTCGATTGCCGACTGAAGCGCATCCGTCGCATCTTCCGCGCTCCAGCCGAATTCCGATGCCCGGACTTCATCTGCTTCAACGCGGATTGCTATTGAGGACACTCCGACAATGCAAAATGCAAAGCAGACGCTCAAAAACGCATGACTGGATGACAACCTGATTCGCACACCAATATTCATTTTACTCATCCCCGCACAATTACGATGAAGCCATATTTTTTCTTGGTGATGACAAGCTGTTTCTCCAAACCATCATTACGTACCTCAAGAACTAGTTCCTGCGGAATCGCAAGACCAGTCGTATCAAGTATGAAATCGGAAGCGGACAATTCCTGCGAAGACGGAACGGTGAGGATTGTCAAAGCACGATTCTCCTTTGTCACCTCAACATTCCAGTCTGGTCTCACATACACGGGGCCGCATGCTGAAAAAGCAGTGTTTACGCGAATTAGCCCATTCGTCGCGGCAAGCTTGGAAGTCTTGTTGCGCCCCGCCACGCAAATCACTGAGCCAGGCTCCATCTCCAGCGATCCGACGGTGCATACGCACGGCGAACGAGTCGGCATCGTATCGGCATATTTAGGATCCGTCAAAACCCCGGAGAAAGCCGAAATCGCAGCCTTGCCTTTTACTTGAATCGTTCCCGGTAGCGTCCTCTCCCCAAGGCACAATCGCGTTGCCCATCGAATATCGAAAGAACCGGTGTAGTCCACCACGATGCGCCCCGTGTACCCTGACAAATCCCCCATGGCGAAAAATGTGAAATTCGTTTTATCACCGCCTAAAGAGAGGACGTTTGTATCGCTTTCCGTCGCAATGCCGTTGTTAAATACAAGATAACGATTGTTGTGATTCGAATACAAAGAAAATGGATTCTCTTCCGACGCAGTAACTGTCGCCATTCCTCCATTCATGACACCAACTGCCAAATTTGACGCTGGGGATTTATTAAAGAGATATCTTCCGCGCTCCAGAATCAAACCGTAAGGAAAAGAGAGCGCACGATAATTGTCGTGGGTGAAATTGCCTGCCGTACCATTGTCTCCGAAGCGAATAGTACCCCCGGTAAATGCCAGCCGTTTCGTCACCTCACCCATACGCAAGGTTTGACCACTAGACACAACGTATGAGTCGACTGCACTAAATTCAGTCGCAGTTTCTCCGACGGAATTCGTCCAGAGCCCTGGATTGCAAATGAGACACGTTGCCTGTGCTGTAGTATCTTTTCCATTATTGACCCTTGTATTGTACCAAGTCTCGCCTCTTGCTGCTAAAGACAAGGTGAGTGCAAAGCACAACACCAAGGGCGCGATGCTCAGTTTATCCCAACTTCCCAAAGAATTCGAGCAACCTAATCTCATAGAATTTCCTTTCCTTTCAGAATTTGCGCCAATGATACCACAATGCATCAATTGAAACAAGTAAAATATGTGAATTATGTGAATAATAAAACTGATAGGAGTCGCCAAATCAATACACACAAAAACCCCGTTCATACCTTCACAATCAAATAGCAAACACGCAAAACCCGCAATGTTAATCGCAGTATTAAAGTTTTGTACAGCTATCAAATCTCATCCCAGTGAATACTGGATGTAGTCTCATAACAAACCAAGGAAAAATCCATGAAACAACAACCACCAAACCAAGCCTCAGGCGCGTCGGAAACGACGCGCTTTTTTTGTACCCGGATTTCGTCCGCGGCGGGTGCCGCAGGCGAGTTATGCACAGGCAAACGAAAGGAGCCAGACATGGCCAAAAGAGAAAACGAAGGAAAGAAAGAAAAGAAGCAAAAGCTCCAATACTGCAGACTTCATCGCCAATCGTCGCATCGGTGTACCACTCTTCTCTGAATCGTACAGTTTGAACAACCGTTCAAATGCCGTGCGAACCCTTTGGGAAGATGGGCATAGCATATACGGAAACTCAAGCAACCCACGTGAAATCAAAGAACTTTCACGTGGGGTCAGACCAAGAATCGCCGAGCCTTTTTTGGGAATCTTGAACAGAAGTCGATAAAGACACATTCCTTTCGGATTATTGCATCTGCGATGCGGTTCATCTGGCTTTGAAACAAATAGATACCCCGGCAGAAGCTGACATTCTCCATTCTCAGTTTCGTATCTGATATTGCCTTTTAAACACAGGCTTATTTCGATATGCCCCGGATGGACATGCAATTGTACCCCACGGCGTACCGCCTTAAAACTACTGCGCCCTAACACCGGAATACAGTCGCATCCGTCAGGACGCAGGTCAATTATGCGCCAATCATCACCATCGTCATACCTGATTGGATCGACAATGACAGAACATTTTCTTTTATCAACCTGTTTCACTGTATTTTGGATCCCGAAGTAAAGTTCCACTTCCCACAAAAGGTTTGACCGTCTGCTTATTTAAATACACGTCCTTCTGCAAGAAGAGTGCGTAGCGTATCGGCATCACCTGAACAGTTTAGTCCACCACCTTATCGCTTAGGTTACAACCCACCAGATTCGAACTTCTCAACACCAAAGTCCACTAGCTTGCGGGTCTTGGAATCAAAGGAAAGACCTATGAGCCACACGGGACGCGTTTCGGCACGATAAGGCTCAGCATACCCCTTCTCATGAATCTGCCTGAACGCCTTATCGACAGGCTCATCGACCTTGAGTTCGAAAATGCAGACCATCGCCGGATGCTTCGCTATTATGTCCGCCCGTCCATTGGACTGCACCGCCTCCATCGTAAAATCGAAGCCCTGGCTTGCCAACAAGAACGAAAGGCAACGCCCATAAGAGTTCTCATGGATGCTCTTCTCCTTCGGGCCATACGCCATCGCGGCATAAAGCGACGTTAGCCCATCGAAGAAATAATCCCAGCATTCCGTAAGAAGTTTCTTGCCGAGAGACCCCGCCCACGCCATCGTCTCATTCGCCGCAACGCTTGTCATGAGCGTACAAAGATCACGGCGGATCTCTTCATCCGGAACACCAAGCGTATACGATTCCGTTATGGAATTGTAATCTTTTATTGTTAAGTATCCCGCCTGAAGCAGCATGGCAACTGGCTTGAGATGCCTCAATTCCGCAACATCAAACTCCGCTTCAGTGACACCCCTCATCTTTTCTGGATCAATTCTAAGAACATCCTCGCGCTTCAAGTAGTTCATCAGCATCGAGGGGCGCCCAGTCGACGACCACGTGGCCTTGAACGAAGGCTCTTTCCAGAAAAGCGTATAAGCGACCGAAATCGGATTGTAAACCGTGGTATCCACATCTGGAGCGAACCTAAAACCGTTATACCACTTCTTCAGCTGTGCACGATAATCATTATACGATTCACTCATCTTTTCAGCATGATCACGGAGATGCTCATCGAAGTTTTCTGAAAGCTCTTCCTCTGTATAACCGAACATCGTTGCATACTCACCACGCTGCGAAATATCAACGATATTGTTGAGCGCTGAAAACACGGAAAGCTTCGTGAATTTCGAAACACCCGTCATCAGCATAAAGCGAATATCGCCCGTGCGGTTCTTCATCTGCGAATAGAGTGCGGAAAGGCGGGCGCGTACAGCTTCAGCGACTTCGATTTTATCAAGCGTATGCCCAACAGGAGCATCATATTCGTCAATGAGAATTACAACGCCCTTCCCGCCATTTGCGGCGGAAAGCGATTTTATCGCAGCGCCGAAATTTTCTGGTGGCAGACGTGATTTGTCGTATGAAAAGCCTGCTTCCTCAAGTCTATCCTGAACATGGAAAGCGAATGATGCTTCAAACGTCTCAAGGCTTGTCGTATCAACATCGTTAAACTCAAAGTGAATGACAGGATGCTTCTCCCACTCCCAATCCGTCTTATCTATCGCAAGACCTTCAAAAAGTTCGCGCCTTCCCTGAAAGATTGCCTTAAGCGCAGAAATCGTAAGCGACTTCCCAAATCGCCGAGGGCGAGAGACGAAAAAGAGACTGGCATTTGGACTTGAGATAAGACGATGCATATACATCGTCTTATCCACATAAATACATCCCCTTTTTCGCAAAGAGGGGAAATCTGCAGTATCTGTCGCTATCGGTCTCATTTGGCGAGCATTATATCAAACATCAGATTTCACCGCAATAAACACTTCCGCATTTTCGTCCCGTCGCGATGTTCGTCGAGCTGCTTCCGGCGGTGGTGGCATTCGAGGCTTTGGGTGGAGTGGATTATGCGGCGGAATGCCGCCATGGTGTCGATGCCGATCTTTTCGAGTTCGAGCCGGTAGCGGTTGAACGCCGCCTCGTGCGTCATGCGGGTATTCACCGAATACCGCAAAGACGTATCCTTCTGTGCGACGTTCCAGCAGTGCATGCACATC
>SUVZ01000182.1 GCA_015061765.1 Lentisphaerota bacterium | reverse complement strand
GGCGCGCTGCCTTCGCCCAAAAGCTCCGATGGATTTATCTGCATTGCGTCATACTGAAGCGCGGTCAATGGCGCGGAATGCAAGGGCACATTTGCGTTTTTCGTAAAAGTATCGTCAGTATATATCTTGCCGACTTCATTCGGATTCACATTCACGGCGCAGTAGCGCATCGTGTCTTCGCCGTATGCGGAGAGCTCGAACTTGACCGACGATCCCCACGTATCGATAAACGGCTTCAGGTCGAGCCTTGCGGCAAAAAGGTTTATGAGATCGTACCGTCCGTTCACCACGCCGTCGGCGGCATTTCGCGTGTAATCGGGAATGTGTCCATCATAGTCGCCCTTGACCGTATCCTCATTAAACCAGTACCGGAACAGCCTGCCCTTGATGTATTCAGCAACATCCGAATCATGCAAATCATCACAAAAAGCGTATAATGGCGACATGGTAGCACTTGATTTAAAACCGATAGATTTAGATTCAACATCACACATTGAATCTAAATCTGATTTGTTTGATTGCAAATACCATCCCATGCGCCACATTTTACCAAAGTTGCCCATTGATGGATCGTCAACATGAGAATTTGATATAATTATCGGCGTTTTGTGGACAATCACAAGACTATGGTGCAACGGGGAGAAATCCAATGCGCCGAGAGACAATTTAGCATCTAAGCTAACAAGTCGTTCCCCTAAAATACGACCAATATTTAGAATAGAACGGCATGATAGTTGAGGTGCGCCCGTATGGGCGCACTTCTTTTTCGTGTATTCTATTCAGGCCTTTGGTCGGGCTTTAGGGGAGTGCACGGAGAAGAAAGTGCGCTCTTTTTCATGCATCGGAATCGTCCAGCGGCAGACAAGAGCGCAAGGACGATGAAATGGCAAACAAGAATCTTTCCAATGCAAAGAATGCGAAGAACGATGAGTTCTATACGCAATATGCCGACATCCAAAAAGAGGTGAACGCGTATCTCGATTACGACGCCGATGTTTTCCGCGGGAAGACGGTTCTTCTTCCGTGCGATGATCCCGAATGGAGCAATTTCACACGTTTCTTTGCTCAGAACTTTGAACGATTCGGTTTGAAAAAACTTATCTCAACCAGCTACGCAGTAGAGAGTAAATCTTTCTTCAACGCAGAGACGCAAAGGCACAGAGGGCGCAAAGATGTTTTTGTGCATCAGCCTTCTACTTTTGAACGGCAAAGTATTCAGTTTGACGAAAAGAAAACAAAGGCACACGGCAAAATCTTCATTCTCGATCACGACACGAACAACAACGGGAAGATAGACATCGAAGATCTGGAATGGAAGTATCTTGAAGGTGACGGAGATTTCAGAAGCAAGGAAGTGAAGAGGCTCAGAGATGAAGCGGATATAATCGTGACCAATCCGCCGTTCTCACTTTTCAGGGAGTTTTTGGCGTGGATACTGGAAGGCGATGTTTTAACGCAGAGGCGCAAAGGCGCAGAGGTCGCAGAGATGAAGTTTTTGATCATCGGAAACATGAATGCGATTACATACAAAGAGGTGTTTCCCCTGATCAAGGAAAATAAAATGTGGCTTGGGGAAAGCATTCATAGTGGAGACAGGGAATTTGGCGTCCCTAAAGAATATCCTCTTAATGCTGCGGGCTGGAGAATTGATGAAGACGGAAATCATTTTATTCGAGTCAAAGGTGTTCGCTGGTTCACCAACCTTGAGCATGGACGCCGCCATCAGCCACTTCAACTTATGACAATGGCGGACAACATCAAGTTTTCCCGGCATAAGGAATTGCGCGGCAAAAAGTATCTGAAGTACGACAACTATGATGCAATCGAAGTCCCTTTCACCGACGCGATCCCAAACGATTATGAAGGCGTAATGGGTGTTCCAATCTCATTTCTCGACAAATACTGTCCCGAGCAGTTTGAGATTTTGGGAATGTGTGAAAATGAGGATTTGTATAGCTTAAAGACAAGAGTGTATAATCGAGAAGAATGTCAAAAAGCATATCAACTGAAGTTTGGGAAGAAGGGATCGTACGATTTGAATGCGAGCGGTGTTTTAACCGTTGAAGGTATTCAAGAGAAAGTTTATCAACGAATCCTTATTCGGCATCGGGAGGAGAAATAATGCAAGGATGTGGAGATATGGTTGCTTTCGCTACTGGGAGATTGAGAGGTTTGAAGGATTGGAGGGTATTTAAAATCTCCTTTTCTCAAAATCTCCAAAACTCCAAGAAGCGAAAGCAAAATTAATCCTGCCCCAAAAGAATCTACACATTTCTACACGATCTACACGACTGAAAATCTCTGCACCTCTGCGTTAATCAAAAATAAACAAAAGGAGCATTCTATGACCACTCAACTTCTCACCGATCTCACAGTTGCCGACATCTGCGATGGCTTCATCTACAACGAGCTTGAAGGCAAGGGTCTTTTCGGCTGGGGCGGAAAACTCGTCATCCAGCCTGAATATCAGCGCAACTACATTTACGCTGACGGCAAACGAGATGTCGCGGTAATTGATTCCATCCTGAAAGGATATCCACTCGGACTTCTCTATTTTGTAAAGACCACATCTGGGATGTATGAGGTTCTTGATGGCCAGCAACGCATTACAAGTTTCGGGCGTTTCGTGAAAGAGAAGTTTTCCGTTGTCGATTCAAGCGGAATGCAGCAGTATTTCACAGGTTTGGATGCGACAATCCAAAAGAAGATTCTCGAAACTCCTTTGACAATCTATGTCTGCGAAGGAGAGGAACACGAAATAAAAGAATGGTTCAAGACAATCAACATAGCCGGCATTCCGCTCAACGAACAGGAACTTCTCAATGCAATCTACTCCGGGCCATTTGTCACTGCGGCAAAAGCCGAGTTCAGCAATTCTGCGAATGCAAAAATGCAGAAGTGGGAAAGCTATGTCAAGGGAGATGAACGACGGCAGCAGATTCTGAAAACAGCGCTTGAGTGGGTTTCAGAAGGCAACATCGATGGCTATATGAGCGCTCACCGCAAAGATGTTGGGATCGAAGAACTAAAGACATATTTTGAAACTGTCATCGACTGGGCTAGCGGCACTTTTGAAGGGATTGAGGACGAAATGTGCGGTCTGGAATGGGGACGGCTTTATAAGACGTACCATGAAAATCCATACAACAAACTAAAAGTTTGGACCCGCGTTAAAGAACTGTACGAGGATGGCTTCGTTAAGAACCGCAGGGGGATTTTCGAATTCATATTAGGTGGAGAAAAAATCCGCAGCTTCTTGATGTTCGCGTTTTCGAGCCAAAGGAGACAAAGGTCGTCTATGCAAAGCAGACAAAGATGGCAGAAAAGAAAGGCGTCTCCAACTGTCCTTTATGCGCTATTGGTCATACAGCAAACGCCAAGCGGATATGGAAATTCGCCGAAATGGACGCCGACCATGTTACGGCATGGTCGAAAGGTGGTGCAACCGATATCGCAAACTGTCAAATGCTATGCAAAACCCACAACCGAGCGAAAGGTAATAGATAACAAGGCTAGCAGTTTCAGTATTGACTACTGTATCGTCCTATCTTTTTTCGTATTCTTCTCATCCATGTCGGACACTTATTTTGTTCACAGCTTCGGCTCTAGATTCGTATCGTTGGGAGTAGGATTAAAAATGCAAGCCAGTCGCATTGTTGGTTTTCCATTCCATCCAGCATCTACACTTAGAATTCTAATAAGACCATAATTCGCAACCACTAAATCACCTGTTTCATTCAGTAAACAGCGAGTGCGTGTAACAAGTACAGAATCATTCCCATACCGCGACTGTTTGTCTTGGTGAATCCGATCTCGCCCAACGACCTTAAACTGACGGACATTATAAACATTGCCGCCATTTGCTTGATAAACATACGGATATTCGCTTTCCTGTACCTTGGAGGCATAATATCCCCCTGATAACGGCTCTGTAAAACGAATGTTTACTGCGCAATAATCACAATCGACTGGCGGACGACCATCCCACTCTGTCATAATCTCGAAATCAGCCCTATCACCTTTTCCATGTGGCTTAACAAAATCTCCTCTTGCCATATCAACACCGATCCATGTATTGGTACTTGGCACATCCTTACCCGCACCAAAACCAAAACTGTGTAATACTATAGGATTATGAATGCGTCGCAGTTGAAGAATTTCAGTTGCACCATATGGCAACCACTTGCCATCCGAGACTTTGTGTTCTGATCCCATCTTTGCAAAACATAGCTTCTGTCTTGAATTATAATACCCCTGTTTTTCCACAAATATTTCTAACTCATCGCCACAGGATTTGCCCTTTACGGCAAAAACTCCATTCTTATCTGTTATGCCTTTAATCCAATAACCTTTCGGTCGAAAGTTCATCCCCATAAAAACTTTGATATTGGCGTTTGATACAGATTCTCCAAGTTCGTCAACAATACGCACATTCACATGCGTTTCAGCACCTTGACGTCTTGCTCTCAAATAATTCGGATCTTTTTTGAGTGCCATCACTACAGTTGAAAACATTATTAATGCAAATACAATAACTTTTTTTTTCATCGTAATCCACCTTTCTCAATTATGAACTGATACAATCTAAAATTATAGAAAAAAGACACATCCTTTATATCTGAATGAAGCCATCTACCAGTATAACTTGACTTACTTGGCCATCCGTTAGGTCGAGAAACACCCCCACTATCTTCATCAATGTTGTCAAGATTGTGATTTCGAGTTGCACCTAATGCTGTAATTTCGCCAGCTCCTGTCGCTGGCGTTAACGCAGGAATACCAAGTGCAAGATGCGCATTACGTACGAAATGAGGAATATTTGTCGCATTCATGCTTGACGGATAGCAATAAAAAACGGTATTCGTTTTGAAATCAGCGTCGCTCATCGACATAGCCTTCTCAACTGAAATCTTGTTGACTCCAAGCCAATTTTCTTCAATATTCCATCCAGACCAATCGGTAGCTCCCAATCCTACACCAAGCCCACGTCCTTTGAATAGTTCCTGCTTATGCCAAGCATGATGAGCAAAAGAATCGGTAACGCCAGTAAGCGCACCAACATCATTATCTACGGCCAATTCCAACACCTCATCACCTGTCGAATAAAAATTGACGGCAACAGGTAAAGCCTTAGTAAACCTACCTGGCCAACCAAGATACTTCCTGTCATCGTTAAGGTCATTGCTGAAAAGCCTATGCCAGCTCGAAGCCCATGAATTTGTCGGATAATCAACCCAATCTGGATGAACGAGTTTTGGTGTACGAAGGCTCAAACTCGTATCATACGCCTCAGCCGGGACAGCTGAATTGCACATGATGTAACTCGACACCTCCAACCCATGATCCTGTATCATGGATGAGACGACCATATTACCAAGCGAATGAGCCATGATTGTCTTTTCTCCGGGGATGCTCTTAATCGTCGATGCTATCTGGCTTGCAACGACAAACGCATTAGACGCATTGGCGTGATAATTCGCGGGGCTTCCAATGTCGCTTCTCCAATCAATGTTGTAGAATCTCGCCCGCATTCCTGATAACCACATCCGCTTGAAGACAGCGTCACCCCATTGCTCCGCATCTTCAGTTGAGACATTCGCCCCATGCAGGAATATTAAGGATTTTGCATAGTCCTCTTCCGGCAATATGTGGAATTCAGTCTCTCTGCCAGCATTCTGACCGGACAGAAGCCGGAAATTGCACCAACTGTACATATCCTTGACGCGACGAATCAGCATAGGGACTGAATAGGAACAAACGGTCATGTCTCCAAGTTTTATATCTACACACATCAAAGCAGAAGGCTTCAACGCTTCGCAGACAACCAAACCGGACTCCTCCGAAAATCTCGTCAGCAATTCATGAGGCAATTCATATCCCTGATAATCAAGTGGAAGCAACTGAGCCTGACTTAGCAGCGTCCCCTCAACTGTCGCAACACTCGATGTTTGAACCGAGCCTGACTCCGACCATGGGATGTCCGCAAAGCAGAAATTAAATGAAGGCTTATCATCCCCTTCAACCCTAATGACGCATTTTGCCGTAGCTCCCCAGGCATCGATAAAGTCTTTGACGTCAATCTTCATTGGGAACAAATTTATCAAGTCACACCTTCCGTTCACCACAAGATCGGCGACATTGGGAGCTTGATCGGAAATGTGCCCCGCATAGTCACCTTTGATTGTATCTTCGTTAGTCCAATATCTGAAGATTTTTCCTTTCAGATATTCAACAATGTCCGTATTTGTTATCTGCCCATCTCGGTCAATGTCCGGGAGGAATGGCGGATTGACCGCCGTTATGCGCTGGGTTGCGACATCCTCCGCGAAAACGCCATTCCCAAGCCAGTAGCGGAATTCGATATCGCAATGACCAGCCTCTGCCGACACTATCGCAACCGGAGCGCTGAACGCCGCGTCATGACGCTTCCTGAAGAGGTTACGCCACTCGTAGATATCCATGTCGATGAACGGACGGCTTTCGGTGTCGATGAGCGTACGCCATTCTCCGGCGTATGGACTGCGGTACAGCATCTTGAACGATCCGGTCGCACCCGTGAAGGAAAGCCTCACCCGTCCGGTCTGAAGCCTGACCTTCAGATCGAGATCCAGGCTCGCGCTTATGCTGTTCGTCCCAACGACCACAGGCAGTCCGAAAGACGGTTTCTTGGCATTAAGCGCACTCAGGCTCACATTTCCTGCGCTGGAGATACCCACCCCGAATACGGTATAGCGCGTGTCCCTGCACGTGCGGCCGTTATGCGAGAACATGAGCCGCGTATCCCCGATGCCCTTGCTTGGCGAAACACCGCCCACGAATACATTGCAGGATTTTGTCGTCCTGGAGAACCTTGCCCCGTTCTCGTCAAGCAGGGAAAGCCTGCCAGACACATAGGATAAGGAAACATAGTTCGTGGCATGGTCAGGACACGGGCAGCACTGTGGGGCATCCTCGTCCGGAACATCGAGCCATATGTCATGGTAGTGCGTTGGATTCCTCAGAAGAAGCACGCCTTGAAGCTGTGCGTACGTTCTAGAAGCCTCCTCATATTCCTCCTCATGTTCGCTTCTGCACTCTTCAAACGGAACGCCATGTTCAGGGCAGTTTTCCGGATCGGGCTCAGGCTCAGGTTCCGGATCAGGGTTACCGTCGTCAGTACCATCATCTGGAGGAAGATCACCGTTGTCCGAACTCTGCCAGCAGTCGCAGTTTTCATCGCAGGCATGATCTTCTTCCTCTTCGTCATCGTCATTATCGTTGCCGTCATTTCCATTACCGTCCGAACCGTCATCAGAACCACCGCCGGTATCGCCATCATCGGGATCTTCTTCGTCCTCAGGCTCCTCTTCGTCCTCTTCGAGCTGCGGACAGAACCGGGCCCTCTGGCTGTAAGACTTTGCGCCAAACAGTGCT
>SUVZ01000181.1 GCA_015061765.1 Lentisphaerota bacterium | reverse complement strand
CCTGTCACCTTATCCGCAACTGCGATACCGACGCGCGCCTCCTTGTAGCCCTTGTCCTTGAGCTCAAGATGGAAGAACATCACGTATGTGCCGGTCTTGGCGTTGCGCACCACCTTCGGACGCTCAATGATGCAGCCCGCCTCGATATCATGTCCGACTTCATTGGTAACTGAAAGCGCAATGCCGCAATCGGTCCAATCGACGAGATTCTCCGACGAATAGCAATGTACGCCTACGAAAGCGCGATTGCCGAAGTCGCCGTAAATCTTGTGTTCCCCGAACCAATACCAGGAATCACCATCTCGCAAAACGCCGCCGCCGTGAGCGTTGATGTGATATCCGTTGTCGTCATACCAGACACCGCCGTTCATGTTCTCGCCGGCAGTGGCAACTATCGACACCGCTGATAACAGTATTGCAAAAAACTGCTTGATCATAAACTATGATTTATCCTTTATTTCCCAATATTATCTGATGCGGATGATCATCCCGCGGCGAGCGACTTCGGCGACATACGTCCACGAACCGTCTTCATTTTCAATCCATTCAGCACCAACCAAACTGGGTGTTCTTCTAACGGTAAGTTTACCCTCCAAATCAGTCTTTGCCGACGCTTTGACCGTACAGATCGGTACGCGGGCACTGCTCTGCCTTTCCAAGACTTTATTCGGATCTTCTATTTTAACCGCATAACCGGATGCGGGAATCGTCATCGGCGTATTAACATTCTTATTGAGAATACCATACTGACCGATATCGCCGTCATCATTTGAAGCAGGAACGCTGAAAACCAACGTCGCGCCATTGGTAATTGTAAGATTGATACCGGTAAATGCCGTTGCAGAAACCGGCCGAAGCGTTCCTTCATAAAGATCAAGCACATTCTTGCCTGCCGTTGGCCCGGTATCTCCATCGCCATCAAAATACGGCTGAGGGCCGCCAAGAGCAAGTTCGCCCGGACCGTCTTTAATAAGGACTCCCTTATATGTTATGCGCTCCTTACAGGTGAATACAACGTCTTTCTTCACAGTAAAGAAAGCTCTGTCAGAACTGACAAAAATACCTCTTGTAGAATCCTCAAGCGTAAGGTCGGCAAGCGGGTGCAATGCTGAACAATTACCGAGATTTAATGCGTCATAAGTCCACTGCGGCATTGTTCCACCAAGATTGCGCGCGTCAGAAATCAGCAGATGCGTTCCTATCTTATTTGCAAAACTCGCGTCGGCGTTCTTAACCAAAATCTTTCCATAGAAATTTGTATTAAGTCCCAAGATTGCGGTCCACGCCAATTTCGCATTACTATTACCGCTCTGACTGGCATTATCGACATAAATTCGACCTCGGCCGGAAATCTCAGACTCAACAATCCACATTGCAGACTGATAGTTTTGAATATGTAGCGTATCCTTTTCATTGCTTTCACTGCCGTCAAGCCATAATTTTCCTTGCAGTTTCCAGCTTCCCACAGGACCGTCGATCAAATCGTTCGACGGGTTGCCGTTCGCCAAGCCGGTAAGTCTGCAGTAGCTGAATATCCTGAAATCTTCAATCCTCGTTGTGTGCGCACAAGCCGTAAACATGGTGTTTGAAGACATTGACAAAGAATTACCTCCAAACACTTGAATGGGCTCTGAAACACTTTTTGCTGGAGTTCGAATTTGATGCCCAGGCGACATCAGATAGTCATTAGCCGATGATAATATACCATTATTTGACCAGTATTGTTTACGACTTTCATTAAACAATGAATTATATTGTTTATCGTCTCCCGACAACGACCAAACTACCGGTCGCGCAACAATCCAAACCGTTGAAAGCCCGTCGGTATCATTCGAAATTTCAATACGATAATCAGGCAGATATGGCACATAAGGATTCAGCTCTGTACGCTCAAGAATAAAATCTGCCTCATTGAGCGTAACATCCGCAGGCGCTTTAAATACCGCAAGTCTGGAAGCGGCATTGGTAGCGACATCGGCAGAAAACTTCTCCAACCCCGCAAGACGAATACGCAGAGGCGACACAAGCGAAAGCGATTCCGTAACCCTCACCAAGCTGCACGACTTGGCGTCATCGGCCATCGTAACCACAAGCGTATTCGTACCCCAATCGTGTACAGATTGAAGCTTAGCTACGCTGAAAATCGTAGATGACGATTCTGCCGCAAGATTGGCACCTGGATAAAGTATCAACTTGCCCGGCATTTCACTGGTACCGCTCGATATCGTAGCATAATAAGGCGGTTTACGATATGTTGAATTTGACTTATAGTAATCAGATTTATCATCCTTGTCGACCCAAGCCACCGGACCACAAATAAGAGAACCGTAAAACGAAGAAAGCGATCCTTCTGCAAATCTGCAAATGAAATTTGTCTGAGAGCTATCACCAGGATACTGCGCAGAAGGAAGAGAATGAATATAAAGTCCATTTTCAATTCCAGAGGATACAAGCCCAGTAAACTTCAATTCTGAACGATTTTTATAGAAATACACCGAAAATGGAGTTTCTGCCGGCGAATTAACAGTAACTTTACCATGGAGGATTAACGAGCCATCCTGAGCACAATACATGCTTCCTCTATTAAGGATCAGACCATGATTAGCAAAAGTCAATTCATCTACACTCCCTGCCGTTCCTGTCCTAAAAATAATCTGACTGCTATTCTCTTTAGTATCAGCAACGTTTAAATCTCCTACTGAAAAAGATTTTCCAACAAATGTCTCAATGGATTGCGGCATGCGCAATTTATAGGCATCGCCTCCTTTATATCTTGTTTCGCTATACCCATACGCTTGTTCTCTGACCACATCAGTTTCAAGCGGCGCATTAGCCCCGTCAATCTGCCAACAACCAGCACCCGGTAACGCAGTAGGGTTTGTTCCCTTTGAATCGCCACTTTTCTTCACCAGCCAGGCGATATCAGTCGGCGTATAAGCATCTTCGGCAAAAGCCGTAAACACGAATATCGCCATACAGACGACGATTGAACTGATTATGCGTTTCATGGTTTTTCTCCTTTAAGTGTCTTGTTAAATTTACCTTCAGTCCCGTTCGATTTTTGCCGAAAAGACTTCCCGCACCGATTCTACCGCCATTTTCGGACGACGGTAAAGATCGAAAATTCCGCCCGTGTTCACACCGTATGAACGCGTATAGAACCCGCGGGTACGGCGCGTGTAGGTTTTTGCGTCCGTCATCTGCCAGATGGCGATACCGGCGATTTCAGGAATCGCGAAAAGCTCTTCCAGCATGAGCTTGGTGTATTCCGCCTGATGGACCTCCGTCATCTGCGCCTTGCCGCGCGGATCGCACACGACCATGCGGTCATCGGCTTTGAAACGTGGAAGTTCAACATCTTCCACCATTCGATCGCATTCAAAACGAAACTCACAAAGTCCGTCAAGGGACTTTGTTTCCATCGCCTGTACCGCCGCGGCATTCATCAATGCGGCGACAATCGCAATCAATGCTTTCCTCATCACTGTGTCATTCCTTTGTCCTGCCGGACTTACGCGCGTCGATCACCTTGCGCACAGTCACCTTTCCGACGGCATATCGTTTTCGTTGCCGTACAGTTTCCCTTCACCCTGTAGGATCCGCTGAGCTTTGCCTGGCGCGTCATTGTCGTTTCTCCTTTTCGTCAAGATTCAGAAGGTCTCTCCACGGACATATTTAGGCGAAACCACGCCCGAACTGTATCTGCCCGTACGGAGACCTTCGATGACCATGTCGGCGAGGTATCTCCCGTCGGCCTGAGCATCCGTTTCCATGCGCGTCATCGGCTTCACGAACACCGGACCGCACCCGCAGTCGATGTTCGCCCATGTAACCACCGCCACATCCTCGGGGATGCGGATCGCCTCCGCCTGCAAGGCCATGAGCGCGCCCGTCGCAAGGTAGTCGTCCTGGAAAAACATTACGTCCGGAAGCCATCTGCGGCCTTCGGCGGCAAACCGTGCGGCAAACGCATCGATGGTGCCGCGGGTGACCGCCGGCCCGGGAATATGCCGGCCGACGCGCGTGACGACCTTCCACTCATCAACCGAAATTCCCGTTCCGCGGAATGCCTTGCAAACGTCGACGGCGCGTTTTGAATCCATCGAAACCTGAAGAACCCGGGAAACGCCCTTCCTGCGGCAGTCGGCAACAAAATCGGCGACGGCGGCATCCATCCTGCGCAAGACCGTGCAGAGGCACCCCCGATACGATCCGCCGCCAAGCTGCGTAAAGCGCACAAAGGATATTTTCTTGTCCGAAAGCCATCTGGATATCTCCGGCTGGTCGTGCAGCTGGACCACAACATCCATCTGCTGGCGGAGCATCAGCTCGAGAAGCGAATAGTCATAGGTGCCGTCAGCCTTTCTGGGGACGGTCACTATCAGCGGAAGATATCCGGCCGCAGTCAATGCGTCTCGCAGGGCATCGCCCACCACGGTAAGATACTGGATGGAGCCACCGGACGGAACCAGTATCATCACCTGCCCCCTCCACATGGGATGGCTTTCCGCGCACACCTCTATCCCCGCATGCGGCCGCGGACACACCAGGCGCTCATCCTTCAGAATCCGTATAGCGCGGGAGACCAGCACACTGCTCACCCCGGTCATCGCGGACATGTCGCGTATCGGCGGCAACACGTCACCCGGCGCATAGTATCCGGTGTGAATTGCGGTGCGCAACGCATCCGCAAGCTGAACCGCCAAGCCTATATGCAGCGAACGGTCCACCTTGAACGGCGGCAATCTGAAAGCTCTCCTCATAAACGGCACACATTATATCACAATAATGACAAACAATGTACGAAATTACGGAGAAACCGCCAGGATGGCAAAACCGTAATTCCTCGATGCCCAAATGCCAATCACTCTCCCTAAAAAAGGGAGTTTACATGCCTACCGTCGATCCTGTCCACTTACATCTGCAATTGACGGTGGATTTTTGATTACATCCATAACATAGACCTGACGAGAACCCTCATGCACCGAATTGAAACCGAGCTGTTTTCCATCCGGCCGCCAGCGAGGATGCAAATCGCAACGGCAATATACATCACGATAGACTTCTGGAACATAGAATTTGCCGATATCCTTTATCTTATCATCAGCAAGGCGGACCATCTTCCAATTGCGGTAGAAATCGTCATCCCAATAACCGTCGCCGGAAATGAATTTGCCGTCGGGAGTATAAAGACAATGTCCATCGAAATTCATCGCGTCCCCACCGATCTGCCGGGCATTGGCCTCTTCTCCAACCGTAAATTCGATATGCGTGTAAACCCGATTCTGCCAGTTGGCGGTAACCGCCATCGTACGCGCGTCGCGCTCCGAAAGCGGCGGCTTCCAATTGAAATGCGAACTTCCCCAGCCGTCGGGGAAGCAACGGCGGATGTTGCTCCCGTCGACATTGCAGGTAAAGGCCGTAGTCTGCCATTTGACACCCTTGAATTTCTTGACGCCTTCATACGATTCCTCAACGGAACGAGAAAGGAAGTAAAGCCGCTCGCCATCCTTGGAGAATACGACATGGCAGAGATAACTCATTGCATTATTCCCCTTCACCGCCGGGACCATATCCTTGACGGCAGCGCAACTGACTATGAGTTTGGCCCTGCCGGTGCGCATATCAACCAGAAAAAGTCCGTCATCCACGGGAAACACTTCCCCCTTCCGCGGATCTTGGCCATTGCCATAGTAGCCGTAATCGGGACGGGTTACAAAAAGACGCGCATAGTTGATGGATATGGCCCATTGACCATCTTCCGAGACTGCAGCCACCGGATATGGGAAAACCCGCTCTTCCTTTGTCTTCCAGTTCATCACCACTGCGCAAAACCTGCCTTCCCGCATATCGTTGAATACGAGTGTATCCTTCTGCCCCGGCAGCCAATGCGCCATTGCCGCCTCCTGAAAGTTCCAGCAGCGCGTAGTCGAAAAAGGGATAAATCTGTTGCCGTCGAGGGTGTCAACCACTCCGATAGTCGCCGCACGTCCGTCTGGAAGCGTGTTTTTAATGTCTGTCTCAAGCACGAGCACATAGCGATTATCCTTGCTCCAGGCATTGATAGCGTAGTAATTCGCGAAAAAATGATCTTTCGGACCTGAAGTTATCGCCCGAGGAGCGGAAAACTCCGGAAATGGCGCAGCCTTATCCGCAACTACCGACAGAAGTGCGACTATCGCAAATAAAAAAGTCATCTCATCTTTTCCTTAGCCATCATCCCATAAGCGAGACGAAATCCTTTCCTGACCGTCTGGTAAGGTATCACAACCCGACCTTCAGAGTCAAGGTGAAATTCAATGGACAGGAACGAAGGCCGTATCACATCATGCCCGCTCAAGATAGAGAGGCCTTCCGCGCTGACCAAGGGAATTGAGCGGGGTTACGGCAAAACGGAGCTTGTGCGAAGGCAATTCACAAGCTCCAAACACGCAGGTGACCGTCTTTGCATCTCGCTTCACGCTCCATTGCACACTGGGCTGGTATATGCGCTTTGTGCACATTGGTCTTATGACATCACCTTCCACATACTCAGCCCGCACCTCATAGTCGAACGGACGCGAAAGCGAATCCGTGCCGTGCGCCGCAGGAAACGACAGAACGATCTGCTGTTCATCCTTTTTCATGGGACCCTTGCCTGTCCGCTCTTTAACCGATATCTTTGCACCGGATGAGAACTCCGGCGCATGCGCTTTCGCACGTCTGTTCTCGAATGTGTCAAGAGGAGTCCCGTCGACACCCCCCTTGTAAGTCAGATAGGAACGCGCACTCTCATAGACATAATGTGCAGATCTTCCGATAATCGCCCTTGTATGACCGATGGGGGATGGTGTCTTCGGATATCCTGAGCGCAAGTACGGCGGCAAGATCAAGAAACGTCCCTTCGCAGACGCCAAGAATCTCCCCTACAACCCGCCTCACCTCATCGTTCAGGCTTCCATTCCCTCCGCGTCCATTCACCCCGCTTCTATTCCCCACGCTCCCGACACATTCGCCACCGCTCCTGCCACCTACCACTCCTTCACTAACCCCATCTGGATAATCTCTACCGCAATCCCCCTCACCATCCCTCAATCCATCCCCCACACCGTCCCTCTCGCTATCTCTCATGCTATCTCTCATGCTATCCCTCATGTTGTCCCTCACGCAATCCCTCATGCCATCACTTCCACCATCCCTTCCACCATTCTTGCCTCCATCCCCAACTCCTTGAGAATTAGTCCGAACCTTGTTCTCAACAATCCTCTTATCCTCATAAGCCGTCTTATTTTCCGCATTCTTGGAGTTTTCCGCATCTTTTCCGCATTTTGATGCATGGCCGTTAGTGTCCGTTCCTGTATCCGTATTCTCATCCCCATCCGGCAGGACAGATGCCGCAGGCACGGGATCGCATATCCCTACCGCCTGACGGAACCTCCGCGCAAGCGCCTTGTAGCGCATGAGCGTCTTGT
>SUVZ01000180.1 GCA_015061765.1 Lentisphaerota bacterium | reverse complement strand
GTCAATCTCTCGAACGGCAACTTCAATGTGCCCGTGTCATTCGTGAACTCCACAGGTCTTGAGGGCTCGTCGAACTGGACGTGGACGTTTGTCTCGAATACAGGGCGAACGCTTAACGGAAGAGGGGTTGCGTCCGCAAGTCGGGTTCGCTATATTCCTCGGCCTTTCTTTATGATCATAAAATGACCAAAGACGACGCAAACACAACAACCAATGAAAGGACGAATTGATCTTATGACAACGACAAAGACGCTATTGCTTGTGGCGTGTGCTGGCGCGTTCCCCGCATTTCCCTCGTTTGGGGCGCCTGTCGCCTCCTTCATTCCATCGGCACATACGGGAACCGCAATACAGCAGGCCATCGATGCGGCTAGTGCCGCAGGAGGGGGGAGGGTCGTACTTGAAAAGGCCGTGTATCCCAGCGGAACCATATACCTGAAGAGCCGTGTCGAACTACATGTGCCGGAAGGCGCGACCATACTCGGCAACGACACTCCTGACGGCTATGACGATGTTGACGATCCGCGCATTGGCGTCGTCCCGGAACTTTCCGCAAAAGCCTTCATAGCGTGCCTGGATGCCGAGGATGTTTCCATCACCGGAAGCGGCGTCATAGACGGACAGGGCTTGAGGTTCTACGACACCAAGACGACAAAGGGTCGGTTCTTCAGAAAGCCGCCTCACCCCAGGCCCCGCATGGTCGAATTCTTCAATTGCAGGAACGTCAGATTCGAGGATGTCACATTCAAGGACAGCCCCGGCTGGACTTGCTGGATTCGGAAATGCCAGAACTTCACTGCTGAACGCGTGAAGATACATGGAGATCAGCGAATGATAAACAATGACGGTTTCCATGTCGATTGCTGCCAGCATGTGCGCATCCGCAATTGCGACATCCGCACAGGCGACGATTGCGTGATAATGCGCGCGATACGTCCGCAAGACGGGGCGTTTGACGCATGCGAGGACATGGTTGTGGAAGACTGTTCTCTAGACAGCGCCTGCCAATGCATCCGTCTTACATGTCCGTCCGACGGCACAATCCGGAACGGGACATTCCGCAATCTCAAGATGCGCGGATACAACGGCGTCGTTTCCGGACATCCGGTTCAATATCTGCGCAAAGGAGACAGCGGCAGCTGCCTGATGCAGAACATCCTGGTCGAGAACTGCGACATTGACGTACGGAATGGCGCTATTCTGTTCAATGTCGAGCCTGGCATCATATTGCGCGAGTTCGGGAATGTGACATTCCGCAATGTCAATCTAAAGTCGGTTCTCCCGCTTCAGTTTCAGGGTACGGGCGACACGGTTCTGCGCAACATACGCCTGGAAAACGTTACGGGTACAGTCGCGGCTGAACAGCCATTTGACATGAAGTGCGTAGAGAACATAACTTTCGAGCATTTCAATGTCACGTCGGGAAGCGGCAAGAAGTCGCCGAGCCCTGCAATCGGCAATCTGATATTCGCGGCAAATCGTCCCTGCGAAAAGGCGGTGGCGCCTCGCATGATTGCGTGCCAAGGCCACCAAGGAGCGTTTAGATGAAGTTAGGCAAGCATTTTGTAGTATTTGCGACCGGTCTTGTTCCTGTTGCACTTTTTGCGGGCATCAGGATTCTTTCTCCCAAGGGCGGGGAAGTCGTGCCGCAGCTCTGGCCGGAGCAGATAGCATTCTTTGAAATGTCCCGCGACGAACGCAAGGCCTTCTACGACAACGGCGACAGGACTGCGTTCAAGGCGCTAAGGGCGCGCAAGGCGGAGGCGAAGCCGGTGGAAATCTCATGGGCCGGGGCGGTTGGACCATGCAAGGTGAGGGTGGAACGCCTGCCGGACGGCAAGGTGTTTCACGAATCCACCGTCACTGGTTCGGCCATCGGCGTCAAGGGCCGTCTTGAGATAGCGAGGGAATGGAAGGCCACGGTGTCCGACGACGCATCCACGGCATCAGTGACATTCCGAACGGAGGATCGCGCACCGCGCATCATCTCGCTGGACGGCGTCAACAATGCGCGAGACATGGGCGGACGCATCGGCCTTGGCGGGCGCAGGATCAAGCAGGGACTTCTGTTCCGCACGGGTGGACTCAACCACAACGCGAAGATCGAGTACTACACTTACGACGAGATAATGAAACTCCACGAAGAGGGGAAGCTTGCAACGGCCGGGACATGGAAATCGCGACATCTCGGACGGCAATACGAAGCGAAGCTCAAAAGCGGAAAGACGCTTGACAGAAAACTACTTCGCCTGTTGAAGCATGCCCCCACGGCACCGGGAGACGAACGCCTTTCCGATGCTGATCGCTCGTACCTGCTGGGATTCCTCGGCATAAAGACCGATATGGACTTCCGCGACGACTGGGAATGCTTCGGCATGACCGGTTCGCCGCTTGGCGACGACGTGAAGTGGTTGCATTATGCCTGGATTAACCCGTATGGCGGCATAGCCACGCCCAATGGCCGCGCGTCGGCCGCTCGCGCATTTTCCGCTTTGCTGGACAGTAAGAACTTCCCGATGGTGTTCCACTGCATCGGAGGCGTTGACCGTACTGGCACCTTTGCCTTCATGCTCAATGCCTTTCTCGGCGTGGACGAGGAGGACATCGTACGCGACTACGAGACGTCGTTTATCAAAGGCGGCGGTGTTGACAAGATGCACTACGGGTGGTTTGAAAAAATGCTGAAGGCCGCACATGAACTGCCGGGAGACACGCTTGCGGACAAGTTCAGGCGTTATTTCATTTCGCTTGGCTTCACCGAAGAGCAGGTGGACAAAGTTCGCGAGTTCATGCTTGAGCCGCGGAAAAAGCAGAAGGAGTGACAACGATGAAGCTTATGCCTTTGTTTGGACTGGCCGTTTGGTGCATCGTTGGCATGTCGGCAGGCCTTGCGGGAACTGAGGTCTATTCTACGGGGTTCGATTCGAAAGAAGAAGTAGAAGGATGGAGGGAGAACGCGGTCTGGAGAGTGGAGAAGGGTGTTGGCATCGGAGGGTCTGACGCACTAGTCTGGACAAACGGCGATCCGATGAATTACGATGTGCAGGGACGTCAGATTTTCGGAATCCGTCCCGGCATGATGCTAAGGGCTACATTCAAGGTGAAGGCGGAATCGCTCGCCGGAGACACGCTTGGATGCACTATATGCTGGTACAGTGCGAAGGGATGGATGGGCGGAGCCGGCGGAACTGAGATAAAGTGGGGCGATAGCCGACTCAAGCCCGATGCGGACGGGTGGTATCAGATGTCCATAAAAACGCCCTATCTTCCCATCAAGATGACGAAATGCCATCTGCAGCTTTACGTCAACCGCGGCGGCACGGGAAGGGTGCTCTTCGACGACGTCCGCGTTGAGGTCGTGGGCAGGAAGGAATTCGGCGGCGTCGGAAGCATAGCGACATCAGGATATCGGGGCATGGTAGCGGCGGGCGACGTACGTGTCGTTTCCGGTATAGAGATTCCGCCGGAATACGATGTGCCAGGCAAAGTTGTGGCCACGTTGTCATATGTTGGCGTGGACGGGACGCGCAAAAAAACGAACATGTCCATCCTTAATGCGGACGTCGTAGAGGCAGTTGTCCCCGTGAACGAGTTTGCCATGGGGAGGCATCCGATTTCAATTGAGCTTAAGGGCGCGGACGGCAGGTTCTTTGGTTCTCGCGAAGCGTATTTTGAACGAGTCAGGGAAATTCCCAAAAGACGTGTTGCATTTGACGAGTACGGCAGGACGCTGGTGGACGGCAAACCTTTCTTCCCGATAGGGATGTACTGGAGCGAGAACACGCTGAAGAAGCCGAATGCCCTCGAGCGCTACGCGTCAGCCGGGGCGTTCAACTGCCTGCAGACGTACGAAAAGGCAATGACTCCGGAAATACTCGACCGCTATTGGGCGCACGGTCTGCGCGTCGTGGCGAGCGTAAAGGACGTGTACGTCCCTCCGGACGTTCCGCTGGAAAAGGGTAGGCGACTCGGCTTTACGCCGCCTGGGGTCAAGACCCGGGCCGACGAGACTAACTACATGAAACGAGTCGTGGGGCGCTGCCGCAACCATCCGGCGCTTCTTGCATGGTACATCTGCGATGAAATCCCGGTTGAATTCCACGATCGACTGAATGACCACTATTCGCTCATGAAGACGCTGGATCCGGAGCATCCCGCATTTGTGTGCATCTGCGTTCCGGAAGCGTCGAAGATATTCTTGGACAGCGCGGACGTAATCGGATCCGATCCATATCCTGTGCGTGACAAGAGCAATGTGTGGGTAGCCGGGGAATCCGCGGAGACGATAAGGAACGGCATGGCCGGGCTTCTTCCCATGTGGCAGGTGCCGCAGGCGTTTTCGTGGAGATGGGACTATCCGAACAGGACATATCTGCATTTCCCCACGTTTGCAGAGATGAGAAACATGGTATGGCAGCAAATCGCCGTGGGGGCGAACGGCATCTTGCTCTATTCCTATGGGCAGATATTGAATTGCAAGGAGGATGACGAGGCCAAAGAGAGGTATTTCCGCATCTCGTGCGATGTAGCAAGAGAAGTGCGGGATCGGATTCCCATGCTGCTGCTGAAACCAGGCCCGAAGGTCGTCTCCAAGCCGGAACGTGTACGCGTGCGCACATGGCGCGACGGCGCCGCCGCGTATGCGCTCGTCTGCAACACGCATCCAGAGCCGAGGAAGGGAATCGTGCGCATCGAAGGCGACTGGACGTCTGGCAGGGTCGTGTTTGGCGAGGGTGCTGTTTTTGCGGATGATGCGATCGCCCTCGACATGCCGTCGCTTGGAGTCGCAATAGTCAAGTTGGAGAACGGCGCTAGATGAGAATGCGTGTCGGAACAATCCTGGCGGCTGCGATCGCATGCTCGGTCGCGGCGGATGGCGGTGGTTTTTCATTCGACCCGCTGTTTTGCGATGGAGCGGTGCTTCAGCGTGATGTCGAGATTCTTGTTTCCGGCAATGGGACGCCTGACGCGGCGGTGGCGGTAAGGTTTGCAGGCCGCCGCTCTTCGGCCAAGGTTGGCGGGGATGGCAGATGGTGTGCGAGAATCGGGCCGTTCGCAGCTTCGGCGGAAGGGCGCGAACTGGTTGCGGAGTGTGGCGATGAAAGATGCGTCGCGACGAACGTGCTTGTAGGCGAAGTGTTCCTGTGCTCGGGGCAGAGTAATATGCAGCAGCCATTGTGGAGCGGCGGTTGGGGTGGCGGTTTCAGCGACAGGAAGGGTCGGATCGAGGCACGTATCGCCAAATGGCCGTTGTTCAGGTATGCGCGGATATCAAGCAAGAGGATTGGATCAATTCCGAAATGGAAGACCGTGGACAACGAGGCGACTGCTACGGGCGTTTCCGCAATCAGCTATTATTTCGCAACGACGCTCCTGCGCGCCGAGCCGGACATCCCTGTCGGAATCGTGAATTCGGCGGTAGGCGGGTCGTCGATAGACTCCTGGCTTCCGGGTGAGACGGGAAGACTGTTTGGTAACATGATAGCCGCTACAGGTTCGTTTCGCTTCCGTGCAGTCCTGTGGTATCAAGGTGAGGCGAATGTTCGTGATGGCGACAAATACACTGTGAAACTTCATGCGCTTGCAAAGGGATGGCGTGATGCCTTCGGCGATCCTTCGTTGCCGTTCATTGTGTCCGAGATCGCACCCTTTGGTTATGAGAAGGGCAAATTGGCTAAGTTCTGGCGTGCGCAGCAGAGGTTCGCCGCGGAGGACGGAAACGCCGTATGCGTTCCGATCAACGATTGCGGCGACTACGGCACGATACATCCCGATCGCAAGGAACTCCCCGCGATGCGGTATGCGGCGATAGCCCTGAACCGATTCTACGGGCGCAAGGACGTTCCGTGCGAGATTCCGCGCGCCGTGCGCGCCCTGTCGGACGGAGGCGGCGCGGTCGTGGAGTTCGAGGGGGTTAAGATTCTCGGCGTCAACAGCCATCCGAAGTACGTGAAGCACTCGATTCCCGGCTTCGAGGTGTGCGGAAGCGACGGGAAATGGCGCAAGGCGAAGGCTGCGATAGACGGCAACCGGATTAGGGTTTTTGCGGCAGAGGTTCCGTCTCCGGCCAAGGTGCGCTATCTCGGAGGCGAGGAAACGCACGGCGAGGTGTATTCTGCCGATTCCAATTTCGTTCCATCGGCGTTCGAGTTCGAGGTGGAGCAGACTGTCGATGCGGATCTACAGCGCAAATGCCAGGCGGTCTGCGACTGGGCCGTCAAGGAGGGGCTTCAGGGGTCGTTACAGTTTTGCGCATACCGTGACGGAAAGTGCATCGTGGATGTGTGGGCGGGCAATATGACGACCAATGCCGGTGCCGCGAAGATAGACGGCGCAACGCTGTTCCCGATATTCTCCACCGAGAAGCCACTTCTCGCCACGGCGGCGCACCGTGCGGTGGAGAAGAAAAGGATGGCGTACGGAAAACCGCTTTCCGCATGGTGGCCCGAATTCGCCGGCGACGGCAAGGAGAAGATCACGCTCGGGCTTGCGCTCGGATACCGCACGGGGATGAGCCACGCTTTCCCGAAGGGCGTGTCCGGGGTCAAAGACCGATGCGACTGGAGACGGATATGCGAACTTGCCGCGAAGGAAAAGCCAGTGGACGAGCCGGGCACGGTCCAGAAATACCTCTCGATGAGCTACGGATGGATCATCGGCAGACCGCTTGAGCTTGCGATGCGCAAGCCTCTCAACGAGATTCTTCTTGAGGAGGTGCTCCGCCCTTGCGCGATCGAGGATGAGTTCTATTTTGCGGCGGATGACGATGCGATTAGACGAACGGCCACGGTGTATAAATCCGCAACTTTCGAGACAATGAATGACAATCGCCGCAGGAGGATGTGTCTGCCGTCGGCATATGCAGTGGCCAATGCCCGCTCCATTGCGAGATTCTACAATCGGCTCTGCGGTTTCGACGGATGTGCGCCGCTTGTTTCGCGAAAGACGCTCGACATGGCCCTCAAGCCGTGCCGCCACGAGAGCGATCCGCTGCCTCCGTCGGAAAAGCTGGACAGGGACTGGCATATGGTTTTCGGGATGGGATATGGCCTGTGGGGCGGATCTTCCGATATTTCCCGCGTGTTCGGGCACGGCGGAATCGGCGGATCGGAGGGCCTGTGCGACAGGTCGAAGCGTCTGACGGTAGGGTTTACGTGCAACTTCGGCAAGGACGTGCGCAAGGTGCGCAGCAAGCTGTACGGAATCGTCGGCATGAAGTGGAGGTATTGGGACGATGCCGAGGCCGATATCCAGAATCTTCAGATGCGGACGGTCAAATGATTCCGGAGGTTGAATATTCAGCGCCGTTTATGAGATAATAGGAAACGGCGGGGCCTGTCCCCAGACGAGACGGTGGTTTTTAGTTGAAAATGGTGAAATTCTGCAAGATAACGTGAAATGAGTGGAACGTGATGAGAAAGATGTTTGTTTCGTTCGTCGCAGCGTGTATGAAGGATGTGCTA
>SUVZ01000179.1 GCA_015061765.1 Lentisphaerota bacterium | reverse complement strand
CCTTCATTCAGAAGCAGCGATTCCAACCGGAACGGATTGTCCTTCTGTGAAATCGCAAGTGTGCCGCAGCCGGAAACCACAATGGAATCGTATTTCGACTGCAAGCTGATGTTCTTAATTGTGACGGTACGGCCTGTTTCGTTGTCGGCGGCGTCGGTGGTGCAGAAAACCGGCGATTCGGCAAAACGCATTTCTGCGATATTTCCGCCAGTAGTCCAATCACCGTACGCACCTATGGACACAGCCCGGTCAAAGACGACCTTCACACCTTCTTCCGTCGCTTCGAGGTTACCTGCAAGAGCAAACTCAGCCACATCGAAATGAGCTTCCGTAACTCCCGACGCTATCGTCAATCCCCCATTTGTAACGGCGAAAGAGCCTCCAGACAATTCATAATTATGCGCCTTGGTCACAGAACCGAACTTAAGGATGGAATTGGTGGCTGCCAACAGTGCCCCAGCGACGCTTGTGCTTGCGCCCAATTCATCGGCTGCAATCTGCCCGTCTGTCACGGAAATGACAGCGGATGCAGTCCAGGGCATTAATTTTCGACAGACTACAGATCCGCCTTTAATCTCCAGAGCATTGGCGATTCTCATCTCACCGCAAATCAACGTTGGACCATTCAACACCAGACGTCTTTTCCCATTTATGATGAAATCCTCATTAGTGGCGACAAGAGAACCCAAACCGGTAAACGTGACAGGATATTCATAGGAGCTTTCATCGCTTTGTTTTACCAAAACACGGTACACCTGAAAATCGCCATCCATTTCAATGGTGCCCTTAAGTCCATTTCTGAATGCTGCCGTCTGGTCTTTTGAGGGAGAAGCACCTCCTTCCCAAATACTGCCGTCCGACCATTTCCCGCTTTTCCCGTTCCATTTGATTTCATCAGCCGCATGAAGTGTCGAAAAAGCGGCGAAAAGCAGCGACGACACGCAAACGCAGATCAGTTCAACTTTCATTATCGGTCCTCCTTGAGGTTAATGAGACACACATCGTGCGGAAGCATATCCGTCTTGAATCCGCCCTTGCCGGAATACGAAACGCCGCCGCCGTAAACGACTTCAGCGTCGGCTGCCGAGACATCAACGGTGAAAGCCGCTTTCGTGACCGCATTTTCAAGATTGCATACGAGCACCCATATATCGCAGCCTTCACGGAAGGTACGCACGGCAAGAGAACGCGGGACTTCAAGCACCTTCGGTTCTTCACCGCCGGAAAGAAACACAGGAGAGAACTTCTTCAAATCCTCAAACACCGCGCAGGCATCATCCCAGTAGTTTTTGATCGGCTCGCCGGTGTTGCGATCCATAATGTGATGGAGACAGTACCCCAGAATTCCGTTCGCCCCGCCGGCGACCATCTGCCAGCACATCGAACGCAATTCAAGTCGAGTGGGGAATCGGCCACCTCCGTCACCCGTGGAGCGGGCCGCCCCCCACGAAAACACCTGCGGAGTCTGCCACATGGAACGGGATCCGAACAGACTGTTGTATGTAACGACGGACTTATCGGCACATTCACGCAAAGGCTTATGGGGCACCGGATAGATGTCGGTGCTGAACACATCAACGGACGGCAGATATTCGCGAAGCTGATCGATGCGGTTGTAGCAGGCGAATGTCGGATGGTCGGGATCCATCTCTGAAAGCCATTCGCGCCTCTTCGCCAGCCGCGGCACATACGACACCGCAAGCTCGTCGGCAAGATACCACGCGAGCATTGCGGGATGCCCCTTCACATACTTCATGCGATTTTCTATCCATTTGATCTCATCGGCCTCGGTCTTCACGCCTTTTGGCGCAGACCGCCATCCTGCATATGTCTTGTTTATGGCGTATATCACCTTGATGCCGTTGGCATGGCAATTGTCCATCTGCTTTTCCGTCGGCGCATGATAAGGCATGACGCAGTTGAACGGACCTTTCGCATAGGCTTTCACCACCGGCGGTCTCAGCACGGACGAAAACAATCCCAACGGGAAGAACGGCCTGCCGTCCACAATCACCCTTCGCTTTCCATCAACATACACCTTTCGTTCCGGAAGTTCGGTTGCACGCTCAAAGGAGAGCGAAGCCTCGTCCTTGATCTTGCCGTCAGCCGAAACCGCCGAACACACAACGTCCTGCCTTCCCATAGCAAGCTCGGCAACATCAATTTCGAAGCTGACGAAAGACGGTGTGACCGAACCGGACGGAACGGTTTTCCGTGAACCGTCCGCCGCCGTGTACCTGAATGCGACACTCCAGTCCGAAGCCTTGAACGAATTGGTGGACACAAAAAACGGAGCGAAGAACTTCACTTTGCCGTCCACGGCCACATCGCGATACACAGAGGAAAACAGTCCGCCGAGAGGCTTCACCTTGTATTCCGTGACCGATATTTCGTCAAACGCCGCGTATCCGGTTGACCCCTTGCGTACAAACGCCCCGACATAGCACCTGGCGGCATTGCCCGGCAACGGAGCATTCATCACACTGTCCACGCTGGACCAGTCGGTCGTTCCCCGCACACGAGGCGGATAGCATGAACCGAGATACTTGCCGTCGCCATCGTACCATTCAATGAACACGCCCGCCCCTTTTGATCCAGCCGGGTTCTTGACGATCCTTGTGGATATCTGCGCCTGAATGCGATAGCGCTTGCCCGGTTCCAGTTTAACTTCCTGTTTCGGGTAGACATACAGTTCGGGATCGGAGTTTTCCCATACCAGCCCCCGGTTGCCGTTCAGTCCGGCGCCCGGCTCAATGCGCCACACCTTCTGGCCGGACTTCCCCAAATTCCATCCCGGCATGTCAGCGCCTGCACCGTTTTCAAAATCCCCGTTGACGACGATCGCCGCGAACAATGCGAATAAAACATTCATTGTGCACACTCCTTGTTTTTACTTTACGATTAAATCCTTCCTGTGATTCCGCGCCATGCCGTCAACGCATAGGCGTCGGACGCCTCCGTCACCGGGAAGCACAAAACATTTTTTCCGTCCGGAATGCCGCGCGCTGGTCGCGACGGAAAGCGACACCGCCTTGCCGCCGGAAAAGTGCGCCGAAACCTCCATGTCGTCATGCGCACGGAGCCTGAAGGAGAAATCCTTCCACTCCTTCGGAACCGCCGGAGCGACGAGAATCGTGTCTCCTTCGCACTGGAGAAGCATATTGTTGACAGACTCGACATACGTTCCCTGAGGCGAAGAGCACCATGGGCAACTCCGGTACGCGGGTTCGTTGATCTCGAATATCTCGTTAAAATGCCCGACGCTGGCCGTTGCGCGTTTTATGTTGCGGTATGCGCCATCGCCGTCCCCCAAGATGGCCTGAGCGCCCGCAAGCCACGCCGCGTACCATGTGCATATCCGAGTTCCCACGGAGTACATGTTGCCGGCGGTCAGTCCGTTCTTTTCAAAATGATCGACCGCCGCAATCTGAAGCGGATCGTCCTTGTCGAGCACATTGTACGGCATCAGCCCCGAGAGCAGCGCGACGCTCGTGCCTTCATATCCTTCGAGCGCAAGATACCTTTCGGAGTTTTTCGGCAGATCGCGCTTCAGCGCAGCCGCCAGACGCCGCCATTCGGCGGACTCCTCCTTGTCCACGCCGAGAATGGCCGCCCCTTCCGCCGCCTTTTCGAAACAGTATATCGCGCCGCATGTCGTAAGGAACGCGTTCCTCGCCGGACACGGCAACCGCTCAAGGTCGCAAACCGCTCCGATGATCGTCCTTCCGTCCTTAAGCTCGTACACCTGGGCGGAACGGAATCTCCGGGCACAGCCTTTCACCACGGGATATGCATTCGATGCGAGCAACGTGCGGTCGTTCGTATACTGCCATGCAGTCCAGCACTCACGGGAGATGTTTGCAAGATGAAGGTAGTGGTCAAGCCACCGTCCGCCGCGTGATCGTTCCAAACCGTCCTCGATTGTCTGCCAACTGTAGTGCAATCCGGCTTCCTTGTCTCTGCTGGGTTTCCCTGCGCGGTGAGAGGCAAAAGGACGGATGGAATCCCAGAATTTTGCGACCTTGACCGCTTCGGGGATATGCCCTGACGAACACAGGGCGGGCGCGAAGAACGTAAAACCGAAATACGCTCCGTTCCAATGCGTTGGAAGTATGCCCACAGGTATGGACCATTTCGTCGACCAGCACTTCAGGTTGTATAGAGCCGTCCGCCATGTCGAAAGAATCTTCTTATCAGGTATGTCTACGAATGATCTGTTCCAGAAATCCCTCCAGGAAGCAGAATGGGCGGCAAACAGCGCATTGCGTCCGCCCTTGCGCACCGATTCAATGTCGACGGGGGTGTCATCAAGCGAATCGCGGAACACCACAAAGAAATCAACCGTTCCCTTGGGCAGGGGCAATGTCAGACGCACACCTGAGTCTGTAACCGTACTTGTCGCGTCCGAGGCTGAGCAGAACACGCTGATCGTCCCGGAAAATCCTTTCTCCATTCCTCCAAACTCGTATAAAATCTCGCCAGGAGCGAATGACGCCGTCGCTCCATACGGCAGCCGCCTCACCGTTCCAGTGCCGCAGAACAGGTAATCGAACGAGTAGCACTCCAGTTCACCGTCAAATTTCTTCCGGATGCAGAGAACCGGACAATGCGCAGTCACAAATGCCGAGGATTCTATGCGAACCCCGCCATCGTAGATGTTTTCCACTACCGAAAGAGCCCTGTCAATGTCAAGCTTCTGACTCCATGTTACGGGTGAAGACGGTTTACCGCCCGCCAAGCAAACCTGCTCCTCCACCCTTCCAAGCGCAGCGAGATTTCTGTCCATTGTCCGCCGGGCCTGGCGGTAGACACCAGGGAGGAAATCAACGCCAGCGGAATGTATCGTGCGATATGACGGCACATCCTGAAACTGGCAGTTCCGGTAATCGATCAGCATCCCGATGTCGCCGTTGGCAAGTATGGGCGGCGAATACGTGCCGCTCTCATTGCTGGTCACATCACCGACACACTGGCAGCATATCAGCGCAACGAGACATCCCAGTCGCCTGAAGACATGAAAAGCATCAGCTTTCGACGTCAAATCCACCATGAGACATCTGCTGTTCATGCGTACTCCTTCCTGTCGGTATCGTTTCACCACCTGACCACTTTTCCTTTAAGCCGCACTTTTCCTGTAGATATCGGATCCGACAGGTTGCCGAAGCAGTCAGCCGCCTGCACAACAAATTCCAATGCGCACTCATGCGGCAAGGTGCCGGCGTCAAAGACGCACTCCATACGCTGCGGAACTTTTTTCTGGGGATCGGCAAAACCCGTAGCCATAAATCTGCGCACTGCGAAAGTTTCGTTAATAAGTCCTCCCTGAGACATTCTAACCTCAACACGATAGTCAAAAACCCGTCCGCAATCAGGTGACGACGGCTGCGCCTGATCAAACACAACACCTATCTGACGGTGTCTGCCTCCAGCTCTATCCGCTCCATCCCTTTCATCTGTCAGCCATACCTTGGCATCCGGAGCAAATTTGGGCGGTCTTGCGGATTTTGCCCTCAACTTCACGGCATTGCGCTTCCTGTCAGAGAAATCCACCACCCAGTCAGGAGCAAGCACGGAATTCTCCACATATTCACGTCTGGCGAAAACCACCCGATCGTCATAGACCGTCATCAAGAGACCATGGCGCGAACTTTTCGTATCAATCTTCGGCATTTGCTTGAAATCAGAATTGCGCATAGGACCGGAATTCTCACGTCCGTCCGGCGGCGCAATATACCGCAATGATGCGGCATTCACCATTGTGAAGGAATCATAAAGAATCGACCTCTCGTCCGACAGCGAATAATGGGTGTGCCCCGTGATGGCAATGGCATTGGGGTATGACACCAGAAAGCTCTCTGCCGTCTTAGCGGCCTTTTTCGTCTGTTTGGACGGAGGAGTTAGCGGAGGATGCTGGAAATAGAAGAACGGCTTATCCTTCGGCAATGTGTCCGCCGCGCGTTTCAGATATGGAGTGATGTTGTTGTGGAACGGCCAATGCGCACCGATGAACCTATATCCGTTCACCTCTTTATCCACAACCTCAGAAAACGGCTCGTCGAACGCCTTTTGCCATATTTCATTCAGATGTTCACTCAAAAGGTGCTTTTTCATCTCAAGCTCGGTCTTATAGGTCTTCAATCCGACACGACCATATTTCCAACCCTCCCAATCATGATTGCCGGCGATGAACAGTTTCACGACCTTGCGTCCATCCTTTCCGCAATCGTCAGGGAAAACCCTGCGCCATGCCTCACCGACAGCGACCAGCTGAGAATCAAAGCCGTCGTTCGAAATGTCACCGGCAATCAGCACAGCGTCCACGCCTGCGTCGCGGAACGACTGGAGCGCACGCAGAAAGGTCTTAGCGTTATGAGGGCGCTTGAATTCATCGGCAGCCTCTTTGCCGTACTCCACAATGTGGGTGTCGCTGAGAACGCCGACCTTGAGCCGTGCACCTGCGGAATCCGCCGCACCGGGCGCGACTGCAAAAACACGCCCACACCCCCACGATGCCGCCGCAAACAGACTGCCGCGCACAAAATCTCTTCTGGAAAAAGAACTCATCATGGCTTACTCTTCACTTCTCTCTTTGCGCTTTTCTCTTTACTCTTTACCCATCGTAAAGTAGCTTACGGAATCGGCGGGGCGGACATTGGTGAGGGTGCCGACGTAGTGACGCAGCCAATGATCGACTTTCGGATGCGCGGCGGCGGCCTCTTCATTGAGCTCGATGCCGAGCCCCGGTCTGTCGGACGGATACATGAACCCATCCTTGAATTTCACTTCCTCGTCGATCACATCCTTGCGCCACGGCACATCGTCGAACAATGTCTCGTGGATGCAGTAGCCGGGAGTGGAAACACCAAGCGCAAGCGTAACGGCATTCGCGACGGGTCCAGACGGATTATGCGCACAGAACGATATGTGATGGGCGTCGCAAATGGCGGCGATCTGCTTCATGCCGGTAAGTCCGCCGGCGTGGGACGAGTCGGGCTGGAGGTAGTCGCACGCGCGAAGCTCGACGGCATCCATTATCTGCTGAGTGGTGAAGAGACGTTCACCGCAGGCGATTGGTGTACGGACGCGTGAACGGAGATCGGCAAGCGCACGCATCGTATCAGGAATGACCGGCTCTTCCACCCAATAGGGATCAAATTCCTCCAGCGCATTGCACACGCGAAGAGCCGTCGGAAGGTCGAAACGTCCATGACATTCTATAAGTATCTCCGCTTTGCCGTCCGTAGCCTCCTTCACCTTCTCCACGCACCGCAAAGCCTTTTTGAAATCTTCCGGCGGAAGCTGACGGTAGTTCTTGCCGAAAGGATCCCACTTGAGTCCCTTGAAGCCAAGCTCGACCGCGGCAGTTGCCTTTGCCGCGAACTCCTCAGGCTCCTTCGCCCCGGCGAACCAGCAGTTGGCGTAGCAAGGAACGCACTCGCGGCACTTGCCGCCGAGAAGCTTCCATACAGGAAGGTTGAGCGCCTTGCCCTTTATGTCCC
>SUVZ01000178.1 GCA_015061765.1 Lentisphaerota bacterium | reverse complement strand
GGTTTCCTTCCTAGGAAGGAATGAAGGGAAAAGGCACCACTATCAATACTACCCAATAAACTTAGGAAGTAAATGCAAGTGGAACTTGCATTTGCTTCTGGAGATGACGCTGCAATTTTCCTGCCCGGTTCTCAGTTAAAAAGGGTTGAAAAAAAAAATGCTTTTGGTATATTTGACATCCGTTTCAGGGAGACTCAAAAATGCCAAGAACAACAAGAACAATTGTGTTAGCGAGTTTGACGATGCTCTTCGCCGTCGGCATGACGGTTGCCGCAACGCCGGAGGAGCCGGAATATCTCAATCCGATATATCTGGATGTGGCAGACAAGGCCAAGGTTTCACTGGCGGACGCCCTTGCCGGTTGTAATGCGGCAAACGGCACGTCATATTCGGTTCAGGGCTTGGACGGAGGCGATTTCAAGGACTGCACCATCGTCAAGCGCGGCAACGGCGAACTCAGGATGAATGTTGCCATGACGAACTTCATGGGTGCGATTCACGTGGAGGAAGGTGTCCTGACAGCGACCAACCACTATGCATTGGGTGCCGGCAATTCGGGTGCCCCGGAAAGCGGTACCTTCGTCCATGACGGCGCAACGCTGTATATGGGGTCGGACGCGTCAACGATCAATCCTGTGGAAGGCGAGTGCATAACTATTGAGGGTTACGGCAATTCCGCCACCTATGGAGCAATCCGCGTCGAGAACGCCGACAAGAATGCATTCTGGGGGCTTGGACGGAACCTTGCGCTTTCTGACGATGCGCGAATAGTATACGGAGCACATCCGACGACTACGAGACGTCTTGGATTCAAGGGGTATGGCGATTATCCTCAAATGATGGACATGAATGGCCGTACGCTCACTCTGCAGGGGAACTACAATAGAGAACAGCCGTATTTCACGTTTTGGGGTGTTACAGGCAACAGTGAAGAGGTGCCGCAGTTTATGACAGATCCCGGGCACATCATTGCAACGAACCTGACGCTGATGATGCAGTACGACATGATTTTGGCCGGTGACGCATCAAACATGTTCACGCTCCGCTACGTGGATTTCGGCTTGATGACCGAACGCAACACATATGCTCCCTGGAGCATCGATGTTCGGGAGAATTCTGCGTTCATGGGTGGTGAATGTTCGCTTGGACGGCTTTCGTGTGTGACGAATGTCGGACAGTGGAACGGTCCGATAATCCTTTCTTCAGATGCGGGCCTCAAACGGTGGACAAGCAGCAACGAGCATTTTTCGCATATTTCTTTCAAGGGAAAGGTGTCGGGGCCTGGCGGATTCCGACCTGCGGGTGGAATTGGAACTCGCGACAAGGTAGCGCTTCATCTCCTGAATCCCGAAAACGATTTCGCCGGCGGCATTGTGATGACAAACGGTGTCATCTATGCGGGAGAAAACGGCGTAATCCCGCCAAACGGCGGGATGGTTGTGCTGACCAACAGTGTTCTGCATCTTTGCGGAAAGCTGGATGAAACCTACACATTGCCGTCTCTTGAGCTGAACGGGCGCAGTTCTGTTGTCGGAGGCAACGGCCGTTGGACGGGATGCGTCTCCAAGACGGGCGAAGGTGCCGCCAAATACAGTTCCTCGGTCGGAGGGCCGCTGCTTGATGTGACTGAGGGCGAGCTGTGCTTCCCGAAGTTCCGGACGGGGCTCTACACCGGACAATATACCTACGGACCAAACACTCAGGCGCGTCAGAAAATGCTGACCACGACACATACGAACCGTATCGTCTGTGCACCGGAGATGGCGTATGCAATGTCTGAATCGGGTTGCTGGTCTGCATCGAATACACTCTACTCCTATTCCGGCACGATCTGGAACCGTGAAGAGGATGCCGACTGGACTTTTGCGGCATCCGTGATCCATGCGTATGTGGAGCTTGACGGTAAAGAGGTGTTGAGAGCCTACCCGAGCAACTGGAGTCAGCGATATGCGACAAACCGCACCGTCCGCGTGACTAAAGGTGCGCACAGGATGGTTGTTTCCGTCGCTTCAATCAAATATCCCGGAGATATGGCCAATGACATGCTCAATGTGTACAACAATACTTGGACATGGAACGACAAGAGCGGAATAATGCTAGACCGTCAGGGGCGCGGCTCGAAGAATGTCGCCGACTATGAACGTCTTGAGGATCCGGGAGACGGGTCGCTGTTCACGCTATCGTCCGAACAGGACGATTCGTGGCTTCCGGCGTTTGACCGGGTGAATGTCGATGAGGGCGCGGTCCTCAATCTCGACGGACACGCCTATTCTGCGCAGGACATTTCGGGAGGCGGAACCGTAACCGGCGGCGATGTGACGGTCAACGGCGCGTTTATCGCCGATTCCCGGTCTGTCGCGGGCGGCGGCACTTTGGCTTTCGGAGGCAGGCTTGCGTTTGCGGAGGGGGCGAAGTTCAAGGCTGCGGTTGACCGTGCGGAGGTTCCGCAGTCAATCAGGGAAAACGGATGGCTGGCGGCGTATGCGGAAGGTGGAATCGCGGGCCTCCCCGAGGTGGATGAGTCGTCGCGCCGCAACTGGCGCGTGTTCAAGACCGATGACGGCAGGGGGCTCATGGTCAGTTACTACGGACGCTTCGCGGTCATTGTAAGATAAGACACACAGTGGGAAGTCTCATGAAGAGAGTTGTCTTTTGGGCGTTTGTTTTCGTGTTGCCGGCCTGGGGAGGCGATTTTCCCGTTCGTAAGAAGATAATTGCGCACGGGTGGGAGTTCGGAGGGGTATCGCTCAAAAATCTGGTGGCCCATACGAACCAGTTCGACGGGTTGCCGTTTGATGGTGTCGGCTTTCATCTTGCGGCGAAGCTTCCGGGAGGGAGGAAGATCGGTTCGAGAGGGATAATGCATGATCCGGCATGGACGCGTGAGGCGTTCGCGAGGCAGATTCCGATGTTCCGCGCCATCACGTCGCATCCGCGTATGCGCGAAAGTACGCTGGGGACTCTTCGTGCTCCGAAGAAACGCCTTGACTGGACGGACGACGCCACATGGGCAAGGATTGCAACAAACCTTTCCGTTGCGGCATGGGTCGCGCGCGAGGGAGGTTTCCGTGGAATCAGTGTGGATCCCGAGGACTACCACAAGGTACATCAGTTCTCACGCCGGAAGGGAGATCCGAAATGGGACGAACTCTCCGTCCTTGTGCGCCGCCGCGGCCGTGAGCTTTTCAATCCGGTATTCAGGGAGTTCCCTGATGCCGTGGTGCTGTTCTATTGGGGATTCTCGATGGCGCACGCCCCTTGGCGGCAGCATCTCTACCTGCAGGATCCGGAAGGTGCGGTGCGCGGTTCCGACGGCCTTTGGCCGTCGTTTCTGAACGGCATTCTCGACGCTATGCCCCTTACCGCGAAATTTGTGGACGGCAACGAGTATTCCTATGAATACGAAGCGGCCTCAAACCACTATTTCGAGGCTTCGTTCCGCAATCGCGTCTCGGCCTTGTCGCTTGTAGCGCCGGAGAACAGGGAAAAATACCGGAAATGTCTTCGTGCCGCCTCGGCGCTCTATCTCGACATGTATGTGAACAAGGAGGGTTCCAAATGGTATGCAGGCCCCGTGGGCGGAAGCCGTCTTGAACATTTCCGCGTAAATGCCCGGCAGGCCTTGTGCGCGGCGGACGAGTACATATGGCTTTGGGGCGAGAGAGGAAGCTGGATCGATTGGAAGATGAATGATTGGGTGGGCGCTATGACCAACTGGGAGGTGCGCTTGCCGGGAATCTCGCACACGATGGACGTTCTCCGCGATTCTGAAGGGGCCGCCGTAGCAAGGAAAGCGGAGCTTCAGAGGTCTGGAGCCCTCACAAACCTTATCGCAAACGGAACGTGTGAGGCCGAAGGTGGAGCGGTGCCGAATGGCTTTGGCACATGGCATTCGTCAAAGGACAGGTCCGGACGCTTCCTTTCCGATTCTTCGTCAGGGGTGGGCGGAGGTTCGTGCCTTGTTGCGGAAGGTGTGGGCAGCGGGTGCTTTACAGTGGGTGTGTCCGATGTCAAGCCCGGCGAATACTATCTAATAGAGGTCAGCTGCAAAGGCGAAAGTGGTGTGGTTGCGGCAGATTGGAAGAAGCGCGACGGGAAGACTCCATACAAGGAGAAATGCACTTTGACTCGTTCCAGGCCAGACGGGAACGGATGGTCGCGTGTGAGTGCGGTCGTATGCGTTCCGCCGGATTCGGTCAAGATGACATTGTCCTTGGGCGTCGCCAATCTCGCTGAAGGTGAACGCACTCTTTTTGACGATGTGTCGGTTTATCGTCTATGGTGAGCTGGCCTGCTTTTCCGCCGCTTTTCGCCAGACGTTGATGTGCTTGCGTTTTGTCGTGATAAATGATATAATTGCACTTCAATTTTTTGAAGATGAAAGGAATAAAGACATGAAGATGATGTGGCAGCCCTCGAAGGTGAAACGCGCGCGCAAGATTGGTTTCCGCGCTCGCAAGGCAACGAAAGGTGGTCGCAAGGTTCTCGCGGCCCGTCGTGCCAAGGGTCGTAAGCGCCTGACGCAGGTCTGAGGATAAAGGCGATGTCCACGCGGCTTCCCGGTGCGAAATACAGGTCTGTTTTCGATTCGGGACGCGTCCTTAAGGGGCGTCTTATGTCCGCATGGGTGGTGCGCAAGCCCGACGCCGGCCGTCAAGCCGGCGTCGTCGTTTCCAAGAAGAGTTTTCACGATGCAGTCGACCGCAACCGCGCAAAGCGCATAATGCGCGAGGCGTTCAGGCTCTCCGTTGATCAGGTTCCAGGGGATTCGGATTGGGTGTTGGTGGGACGATCCAGTCTCAGGGGTAAAAAGGTGGCCGACGTAGCGGCAGAGTTGAGGTGGATGTGCGGGCGTTGCTGATATTGCTGGTGCGAGCGTATCAAGTGGTGTTGAGCCCTCTGTTCACCGGATGTTGCAGGTTCGAGCCTAGCTGCTCCAACTATATGATTGAGGCGTTGCAGACCCATGGAGCTGTGAAGGGCTTGTATCTTGGCATGATGAGGTTGTTGCGGTGCCATCCGTTCGGCAAAAGCGGATACGATCCTGTCCCTCCGGGAAAGTCCTGATCGCCGGCCTCTTTTCACATCTTTCGCCGCCAACTTTCCACTATCATCTATCAATTATCAACCATCTACTTATGAACAAGCAAGAAAAGACGATAGCGATACTCTTGGGGCTGTGCCTTGCCGGCTGGCTCTGGTATTCGGTAACAGAGCAGAAAAAGGCGGCGGAGGCCGTACGCGAGGCAATGTCTTCACAGTCGGCGGCGCAGCAGGTCCAGTCGGTTTCTGTCGGGCGGGAAACCAAGAAAAAGGCTGAGGATGCCGAGGTGTCGGAGCGGGAAACCGTCAAGATGGCATATGTCAAGCCTGAGAAACTTGTGACATTGTCCAACGCGCAGGAAGTGGTGGTGCTTTCCACCCATGGTGCGTCGGTGAAAAGCGTCACGCTCTTGGACTATGCGCAGAAGTGCGGAGTGGTCTCCGCTGAGAATCCTGCCGTTGTGCTGGATTTCGCATCGGCACCTGCGCTTGCTGCAGAAGGCGATTTTGAGATTGTTGGGCAAGGTGAGGATTTCGTCTGCTTCCGCAATGCGGGGATGACGCGCCACATCAGGCTTTCCGGCGGCTACCGTCTTGAGGTAGAGGAGGAGTCTGTGTCTTCGGCGCTTCCCTCAAGGCTTCCGATAGGCGTGATGTCGATGGGTGGCGGCGCTAACGATCTTCTCTCGATCGATTCGTGGGCTATGGATGCCAAGGGCGGTCGCGTAATCCATCACGGCGAGGAGGAACCGCTTGAGAGCTATCTTGTTGCGACGACGGGTGGTTGCTCGGGCAAGAAGAGTGCCGTGGGCATTCCCGAGACGAGCGAGGTCTCTGTGCCTGGCGCGTGCACATGGGTTGCCGTAAAGAACCGCTTCTTTGTGACCGCCGTATGCGGCATGAGCGAGCAGGCTGTTGATTTCAGGGCATCTGTCACACGAGATGTGAAAGCCTCCGACTATGTGCTCAAGAACGTCTCTGCTGATGTCGGAATGGCCAAGGATGCCAAGTCCCGCAAGTACACATTCTTTGCGGGGCCCAAGAAGCAGTCGCTTCTCTGGGATCTCGGCATGCGTGATGTGATGGAGTTTGGCATGTGGCGCTGGGTGTGCTACCCGATGGTGTGGGTACTGAACCTCTTCCATTCATGGGTGCCCAGTTTTGGCATTGGCATAATTCTCCTTACGATCCTGGTGCGTCTGGTGTTCTGGCCGCTTACACATAAGTCCACGGTTTCTATGCGCCGTATGAGCGAAATACAGCCCAAGATGAAGGAGATCCGCGAGAAGTTCAAGGACAATCCACAGCGCCTCCAGCAGGAGACATGGGCGCTTTACCGCGACAACAAGGTGAATCCGCTTGCAAGTTGCCTTCCGATGCTCGTACAGATACCGGTATTCATCGCGCTTTTCACGGTGCTCCGCTCCGCAGTCGAGCTTCGCTACGCTCCGTTCCTCTGGATAGCGGACCTTTCAGAGCCTGAAAATCTTTTCCCTGGATTTTTCCCGTTCGGGGGGCTCAACATCCTTCCGATCCTGATGGCGGTCACGATGGGTCTGCAGTCCGCACTTACGCCTTCCACCGGCGACAGGCAGCAGCAGCGCATGATGATGATCATGATGCCGATCATGATGCTTGTCATGTTCTATTCGTTCCCGTCTGCGCTTTCGCTTTACTGGACCCTGAGCCAGGTGCTTTCCATTGTCCAGATGTGGTACATCCGCAAACGTTACACGCCGCCGGCTCCGGCCGCTGCGACGGATACTGTAGAGGCTGTCGTAACCCGCCAGATGCGTAGGCACGGCAATTGATTCGGCGGAGCTTATAGGTCGTAGATTCAAAACCCGAGATGACTCGCCCCGAGACAGGGGCGGGTTTTCTTTGAAAAAAAAACATCCCGGCAACGCATTATCGCCAGAATGTCTTTCCAATGGTGGAGAAGAAGAGATTCGAACTCTCGACCCCCACGTTGCGAACGTGATGCTCTACCAACTGAGCTACTTCCCCATGGGTTGAAAACGGCGCATAATATACCAAATAAGGATTTTGCACGCAAGCGTATATTTAAAAAACTTTTTCGGGCGGGCGACTTGGGTTCGTTTGAATGTCATAGTGTGCAAGTGTGATATAATGGCAGGGAATTTTAAAAGGAGCAGAAAAGATGATTTCAGATCAGGTAAAGAAAGGCAAGGAACGCGCACCTCACAGATCGCTGCTGTTCGCAACGGGCATGAAGCGCGGCGACATGAAGAAGCCGTTCATCGGCATCTGCAATTCCTATGAGAGCTTTGTGCCGGGGCACTGTCACCTGAACAGGGTCGGAGAATTCCTCAAGAAGTGCATCATCGAGGCGGGCGGCGTTCCGCTTGAGTTCAATACCATCGCCGTGTGTGACGGAATCGCAATGGCGCACCAGGGCATGAAGTACTCTCTGCCCAGCCGTGAACTCATCGCCGACAGCGTTGAGT
>SUVZ01000177.1 GCA_015061765.1 Lentisphaerota bacterium | reverse complement strand
CCTTGATGCGACGAGCCTTGGGGTAGTCAAAACGCCATTCCTGCTTCAAGAACCGAAGAGCCTCGTATTTCGCCATCGGAAGGTCATGCAGAAGATAGTTTCCGCAATTGACCGCCGTCGCGCCGGGAACTTCCCCGCGATACGCCGCCATATGCCTGAACGCCGCCTTCATAAGCCTCTCGATCTCCTGCGGCATGATTTCGTGCGCCGTGTTTGTGATGAAGTAGAATCCCGTAAGGCAACCCATTGGGCCCCAGTACACCACATGATCCTTGAACTTCGAGTTGCGCAGATACGTCGCGACGATATGTTCGATCGTGTGCACCGCATTGGGATGGATCGCCGGCTCGGCGTTTGGCCGCTTCATGCGAACATCAAACGTCGTTATGTACGCCCCGTTTACGACATCCCTGCGGCTTACGAATATTCCGTAGCCGATGCGCGTGTGATCCACCTGAAATGAAGCTATAAGTCTATCCATCTCAACCTCCTGTTGCTAAATCTTTCATGCTACCATATTTCGATGAACCCGTCACAAGCGGCATCAGCCGCGCCTTTGACCGCAGACGCGGCGGCAAGGCGTTGCGCGTCGGCTCGCCGATGACGAATATCTCCTTGCCGGACATCGCCTTTGCGCCATACTGCCCGACAAAGGCGCAAACGGCACTGGAACTTGCGAAGAATACGGCATCAAATTCCGGAAGTGAAACACAATCCCTCAACACAGGAGTGTTGTCGTAGAGGACTACATCGTCCACTGCCGCTCCCATACGACGGATTGCCGCCGCCACGGACTTAGGCGCCTTTGCGCTCCTGAGGCGAAGCACCCTCATCCCATTGAGACGCGACTTTTCCTGTTCAAGCCGCGAGACAAGCCCATCCGCGGAAAAATCGCTCTCAGGCATGACGTCGCTCGACACTCCATATCTGCGCAGCTCCTCATCTGTACCGGCTCCGCAAGTCCATAATTCAGGCAGGCGGCGGCAATCCCCTTTCCACGCGGAAAAGAACATGCGCACCGCCACAGGACTCGTCAGCACAACGGCATCATAGCATCGCTCCAGCCCCTCAATTCGACGACCGGCATCCATGTTCAGCGAAAGCGATATCATCGGCCATTCAATTGGAGACAGGCCCTTGTCTTCAAGCAAGCACACTGCTCTCGGCATGACTGCATCTGAACACGTAACCAAAACCTTTCGGCGTTTGAACGGCGTTCCCGCAAAGCCGACAACGAGAAGCCCCGGAACCGTATCATTTCCAAGACGAGGCCTGCCGCACACACCGGTCTCGACACGCTCATAGGGGCCGCACGCATCCCACACCATCGCATACGGCGTGTCCGGCGAAAAACCGCGCAGCATTTTGCTCGCCATGCGCGTAGCCATAAAGAACACCTGCGGCGTTTTCGGCCCCGATGAACGCGGAGTGGACGCCATAAAGCCGCTCGCCTCGCCGCGTTTCGTCAGCAGCAGTCCATTCGAAGTCGTTGCGGCGGTAAGAGCGCTCACTCCCGGTCGGACCACATACGGGATGTCAAGTGCATCCAGCGCATCAACCTCCTCGGAGAGGCGTCCAAAAAGCCCTGCATCACCGCCTTTGAGACGCACGACGCGCTTGCCCTTCCGGACCTCATCACAGATCATCTGCACAATCTCCGGCTGGGACTTCGTATGCGCACCGCAACGCTTGCCCACATCAACCCACTCGACGTCGCGCCCTTCACCGGAAACGCCCGAAAGGTCGTCCGCAAGCACGACATCCGCCTCTTCAAGGTCACGCATCGCACGGATGGTCAGCGTACCCGGATTTCCTATACCCGCACTGGTGAACCGCACAGCCTTCACGAATGCGCGCCTGACTGCGTTCATGCGGGTGTCGCCCTTCCTGTACACTACGGCAAGGCATCCCTGTCCTTCCGGCGGAGGAAGATCCTGTTCTGAGATCGGCACAACAGACAAACCTTCCTCTCCAAAGGGAAGGCGTCCACATTTCCATTCGGGGAAAAGCCTTTTCAGACCGGCCATGGCCATCAGAATCGCGTCATATCTACCTTCGCAAAGCTGCTGAAGGCGTGAGTCGATCGCTCCGCGTATCGGCAGGAGATTCGCCTTAGGGAAACGCGATTTCGCGTACGCGGTCCGGCGGGCGCTCGAAACGCCAACCTTCAGGGCTCGTTTCCTGCCATTTCCGGAGATGAACCGTTCGTCATCATTTCTGACGACCCAGCAATCGCGCGGATCCTCCCTGCATGGAAGCCAGAACCAATCCAGGTCGTCTGCAACTGGTTCTGGAACATCCTTCGCGGAATGGATAGCAAAATCCATGCGGCCATCACGCACGGCGTCATCGATATCCCGCGTGAAGAAATCCGGCGCACTCTTCTCTATCGGAGTCGCAAGATCCCTGTCGCCAGGCGTTTCAAACGCAAGAAGCCTCGCCTTGAATCCTTTCACGGCCGATGCCATAAACGCAAGACCTCCCGTCGCCTGCGCGACGGAAAGTCTGCTGCCTCTTGCACCACATTTCATTGTCATTTTATTTGCCAAACCAACCTAACGGACTGACATGCCCTGGTCCAGAATTCATTGCTCTCCGGTTGAAATCCCAAGCCAAGGACAACAATGAATCCATCAATAAAAACTCGACGGATTATATCATTCGTCAGATGCTTATGCAAATGACGAATTCATCCTCCATAAGACGGCTGTGATCCATGCATTCAGAACCAACTGAACCATCAAGTGCCTCTACCCGCCTCTCACCGGGAAGCGATTTGCAGCAATCGGGGACAGAAGCGCCGTCACGTACAAGGCTCAGGCTCTGGGATGGGCCTTGGCGTATTCATCCTTCAGACGTTCAACGGAAACGTGTGTGTATATCTGCGTGGTTGCAAGAGAACTGTGCCCCAGCATTTCCTGTACGCTTCGGAGATCTGCCCCCGCATCCAAAAGATGCGTCGCAAACGAATGCCGCAGCTTATGCGGAGTGATATCTGCGGGAAGTCCAGCGGCGGCAAGCCACTTTTTCATTCTGCGTTGGGATTCACGCGACGTGAGGCGTTTGCCGCCACCGCCATGGAACACCGGCTGTTCCGGATCACCACCGCCGGGAATGAAAGCGTCTGTCGCATTCCGCAGTCTCCGCAGGGCATCAAGCGCTCGTGAACCGAGAATGCACAACCGCTGCTTCGCCCCCTTCCCGGTAACTATCACCGTACCGTTATTGAAATCTATCTCACGCCATGAAAGCGCCAGCATCTCGGCTATCCGGCATCCGGTGGAATACAGGGCCTCATAGAATGCCGCGTCCCGTATACAGGCGAACATGTCGGCCATTCTGCCCTTGTCTGCCGACCTCTTCAGCGCCTCCAGTTCCTGAAGCGGCGAGGAGAGGAAACGGTTCGCCTCCTCCACCGACAACACCTTCGGAAGCGGCTTGGCCAGTTTGGGCCCTCGCAATGCAGAGAACGGATTTCCCGAAACCACGCCCTCACGTACAAGCCAATTGTAGAAAGTGCGGAGCGAGGCGAGTTTCCGCCTTGTCGTGGCGGCCTTAGCCCCATCCTTCGCAAAGCCCATCAGAAACGATCGGGCATCCTCCTGCGTCACCGACTCCCACGGAAACGGCAAAGGCGCGTCCTCCCCCCAGCGGAACATGGCGAACTGCGCCATGTCCTGCAGATATCCGTCCGCCGTATGCCGAGAGGAATTCCGCTCGGATAGCAGAAAGGACACGAAGCGTCCGGCCAGAAGGTCGGAATCGACTCCCGGATGGGCCGTCAGGAGCGTGACTTGCCTCCCTTGCGCTTCTTCTCCGGTGCGGAAGTCGGCAACCCCAGTTTTGCCGCGCGGGCGGCATAATCCTGTATCTGCTCACGGTAGGAAAACAGCATTTTCTTCATGGCCGACACCTGACGAGGCGTAAGAGTCTTCCTTCGAACGAACTGCCCGGAGAGCGAACCTGCAAATTCCCTGTCGTCAAAGGTGCGCTTGCCTCGCTTGACTGGATCACGCCACGTCTTGATCTCATCCATCATCGCGACGAGTCCCGGAAGCGTCGGATCGGCGACGGGCGTTTCAGCCGCGGCGGGAGCAAAGGCCGACAGACGCGACTTCAGCGACCGGGAGAGTTCATCATCTCCGGCATTCTCGCACACGCTGCGCACCAGCACAGCGAACTGCCTTTCGGAAAGCGTACGTCCCTGCATGAACTGCCTGTGAAGCGACGAGAGGAACTTGTTGCCCTCGATAAGCCCGGCAGATTCAAGCATGCGGAAGCTATCCCTCACAAGGTCTTCCGGCGGCGCGTCTTTGGCCTTTTCCACCAGTTCGGCCCAGCCTATCGAAGAGAGTCTTGCGTCCGCATCCGGAATCTGATCGCGATATGACACTGCCATGGCGGCAAGCACACGCAACTGACGCTCTGACAGCTTTTCGGGCTCGTTCACCATTTGTTCACGCACAGACTCGACAAACGCACGGTCATCGAAAGTGCGCTTGCCTTGGGTCTTCGGTTCGCGCCATTCATTGACATCGTCCAGGACCGCAAAAATATCGCGGAATCGTCCGGGATCCGGCGGAGGCTCTTTTGCGGCCTGCAGCCACGACTGGAACTTCGAATAGAAATCGGAAAGCATCTTCTCGCCTGTGACGCCGCCCTCCTCGACCTTGTCGAGTTCACCCTCCATCTGCGCGGTGTAGCCGACATCAAACAGTGCGGGCATGCGCAACACCAGCCAGTCGTTCACGTCCTCACCGCGTTTGGTGGGAACGAGCTGACGAGACTCGCGCGTTGCGTACTGACGGTTCACAAGCACTTCGATGGTTTGAGCGTACGTACTCGGACGGCCCACACCGTTCTCTTCGAGCGCCTTGACCAGTGCGGCCTCCGAGAACCGCGCTGGCGGCTTGGTCTCCTTGCGGTCCGAAAGCCAGCGAAGGACCTCTGGCCTGTCGCCGACGGCGAGCGGCGGCAGAACGCCGGCTTCGTCCGATTCGTCATCTGCATCCTGCCTGCGCTTCTGGGCTGCGCTTGGCATCGCCTTGAGAAAGCCTTCAAACACAACAGCCGTTGTCGAGGCCGTGAACGCGTACGAACGCGCAATGCCAGGCTTCTCCGGCTCAAAGGATATGGTACGCAGCGAAAATTTCGCGTCCGCCATCTGCGATGCGACAAAGCGACGCCAAATAAGGTCGTAAAGCTTCGCCGAATACGAATCGAGCCCCGAGATTACGTCTGGCTTTTTGAGAACATCCGTCGGACGGATGGCTTCATGCGCCTCTTGCGCCCCGGACTTCGACCTGTAGATATTGGGCGTTTCGGGCAAATAGCCTGAACCGTATTCCGACTCGATAAAGGACTTTGCGGCATCGCGCGCAGACTTCGCAATGTTCACGGAGTCCGTTCTCATGTAGGTTATGAGACCCGCCTCGTAGAGTTTCTGCGCAAGCCCCATCGTCCGGTGGGGAGAGAATCCGCATACGGAACTCGCCGCCTGCTGAAGCGTGGATGTGGTGAACGGCGGATACGGATGGCGGCTCTTCGGCTGATCCTTCACCGACGACACGCGCAATCCCGCCCCTTCCAGATCAGAAACGACCGACGCCGCCATCGTCTCATCGCATATCTCGGGCTTCCTGCCGTCTATGCGCGCAAGCTTCGCGGTGAACAGAACGGCGTCCTTCTTCGCCTCGACTCCGAGCATCCAGTAGGGCACCGGCACAAACCCGCGGATTTCGCGCTCGCGCTCGACCAGCAGGCGCAGCGCGACGGATTGCACACGGCCTGCAGACAGGAAGCGTCCGTAGGAAAGGTACTTCCACAGCATGGGAGACACCTGGAAGCCCACGAGACGGTCAAGAATGCGACGTGCCTGCTGCGCATCCACGCGCGCCGCATTTATCTGTCCGGGATTCGCTATCGCCTCCTGAACGGCGGCTTTTGTGATCTCATTGTATGTGACACGCGAAACGGGCTTGCCGCTCGTCTCTTTCGCAAGCACTTCGCTCAGGTGCCAAGCTATCGCCTCCCCCTCGCGGTCAGGATCGGGCGCAAGATATATCTCGTCTGCGGCCTTTGCGGCCGCCCTCAACTCGGACACGACCTTTTTCTTCTCCGGGCTGATCTCGTACGACGGAGTGAATGTCCACTCACCCACGGCTCCCTTCACAGGCGCAATCTTTATCGCCAATCCACCCTTTTTCGGCAGATCCCTGATATGTCCCACCGACGACTTCACGGTAAATTCACCGCCAAGATACTTTCCGATCGTCTTCGCTTTCGCCGGAGATTCCACTATCAAAAGCTTTTTCATTTCACTACCATCCCTCAGACAGGACGGAATCCTTTCCTTAATTGGGCGGCATGGTATCACAAACCGGCATTCTGCGTCAATCCCCTGCAGGGACAGGAGAGCACGACCCAAACCAGGACCCGCACGGGGAGCCTTCAAAAGCCCCCGCGTTCCATGTCACGCTTCTGCGCCTTCTTCTTGAGCGCGTCGCGCTTGTCGTGCAGCGCCTTGCCGCGGCACACCCCCAGCTCCAGCTTTATGCGACCATGCCTGAGATAGAGCTTGAGTGGTATTATTGTAAGCCCCTTCGCCTCGGTCTTCATGCGAAGCTGCTCCATCTCCTTCCTGTGGACGAGCAGCTTGCGCTTGCGTCTTGGATCATGGTTGAACCGGTTCCCAAACTCATACACGGGAATGTTCATCCCGCAGACGTACAGTTCATCGCCAAGAACAGCGCCATACGCCCCGGCCAGGGAAGCCTCGCCATGACGCACAACCTTGACCTCTGTACCAGTCAACTGAATACCGCACTCGATCCTGTCGAGTACGGTATAGTCGTGCCAAGCCTTCCGGTTTACGGCAAAATCGCCGGGCGGTGTGTGCCTCTTCTCCGCCACGCCTTATTCATCGTCACCGTACATGGTACGGAAAGAGGAATGTCTCGCCCACTTCGTCTTCGCATCCTCGGCGCGAGCGATCGCGTCGAAGTCGATTTCGGAGATGAGCTTGCCTTCCGCAACTTCACGAAGCGCGGTATCGACCTTGTCCTCATCAGACGAAAGAGGACGCACCAACGGCTTCTCGCCGTTGATGAGCTGCTTCTCGCGCTTCGAGATGAGATTCACGAGAACTGGCACCGAAGGCACGCGTTCATGGGCTTTCTTCAAGAGTTCGACATTCATTTTTACTACTCCACTTCCGAAAAAGAAGCACGAATTGTATCAAATGCGGCGTTTTCCGTCAAGGAACACCGCCTTCACCTTGAAGGATTTCGCATCCAGCACCGCAAGGTCGGCGATATAGCCCTTCTCCACCTTGCCAAGCGTGTCGCCAAGCCCAAGCTCAATCGCCTGGTTCCAGGAGGTGACGCGGATGAGATCCTTGAGCTCAAGCCCGGAGACATCACGGAGATTCTTGAGACCCTGATTCATCCAAAGCGTGGAACCTGCGAGATTGCCGCCATCAACAAGACGAGCCTCACCGCCCTTGAGCTGAACTTTGAGCCCACCCAT
>SUVZ01000176.1 GCA_015061765.1 Lentisphaerota bacterium | reverse complement strand
GATGTCGGGCGGAAACAGCCTCCTGATCGTGCCGTATTCGCGGAAGGCATGGGCGATTATGCGCTGGCGACGCTCTTCAAGGCTCAACTGCGACGCAGACGCGACCTTGGCGAGGAACGCGCTGATGGCTACCGTTTCCGGATGCCGAACTTGGTGATTACCTTGACATTTTGCGCCTTCCCGTCGATCACCACCGCAAGGCGGCGCGCAGGATGGTTCGCCAAGGTTCGCTCGATGTCCTCGATGCGCGAAGACCAGCCTTGCGCGCCTTCAACCGAAATGCTCACGCAAAGCGCCTTTCCACCAGCGGATAGAATCCACGTCCCCTTTTCCGCGCACGGCTCCACCTTTCCGTCGGTCATGACCGGGAACTCCATCGTCGCAGGCGCGTCGCTCCGGACTGCGTCAGTGATCGTCACGGCGCCGCCAGCCCTGTCGTAGCGGAAGGTGCGGACGATTGCGCCATCCTTGAATCCGGGATACGCGGGCGAGAGGTCGAACGTGATCTCGTCCTCCTCGGCGGAGAAGCGCTTCCCCAAAAGCTTGGCCTTGCGCCCTTCGCCGAAGGCCTGTTCCACGCCGCCGATCAGCGGAACGGGATGCCCGTAGGAACTGAGAAGCCTGCACTTGTAGCGGTCCTTGCCGAACATGTCTCTCGTGTAGGGCATCCCACCAGCGTCACCCGCCATACGCACGCCGTCAAGGATGATGTCGTAAGAGCCGACGTCGTTGTGGTTGTGGCTGTACATGTTGGCGCCGCCCATGAACGCGGCGCGAAGGCCGGTCGCGCCCTCCTCACCCGGCCTGCAGATCAGCACCTGCGCCGCCGGGAAGAAGTCGCGTTCCGGCAATGGAGACGGCAGCTTGTCGGAGAACCCCGGGAACACCTTGCACCCACGCCTCATCACGTTCCAGGATATGGACGAGGAGGAATCGGCGAAACGCGGCGAAATGCCGGGCGCAATCAGGTAGTGCTTCGGGTACTCCATCGCAAGGCGGCAGACGGGATCGAGGGCGAAGTCCACCTGTCCGCCAGTGAACGCACGGAACTGGATCACGTTGTCGAGGAATTGGTTGAATCCGTAGTTCCAGTAGCCCTGGCCTTCGGTGCAGAAGCCGTCATCGAGGAAGCTTTCGAGATAGCATCTGTTCGCGCGTTCCGCCGCCTCAAGGAAGCGCGCGCGCAGGGTCCGGTCCTCGACCACCCGCAGCGCCGCCTGCACCACGCCGCCGTGGCACGCCGCATTCCAGTTGTTCTTCTTGAAGAACCACCCTTGCCTCTCCGCAAGGTACGGACCGAACACACGTCGCTCCATTTCCGCGCGGATGCGCGACACCGTCTCCTGCGGCAGCCTTCCGCGCAGCCTGTCAAGGGTGGTCGCGAGCGAAAGGACGAAGCCCGCCGTGCCGAGGTCGATCACCATCCGCGTACCCTTGAGCGCGGTGAGCTTGCGGTCGTGCGGCGCCCACACCCAGCTCGGCTGGACGGCAATGGCGTCAAGGTACTCCGCGATCTTCGGCAGGTAGCGTCCGCCGTTCTCCACGCACTCCGCGACGGTCATCGCGTCAAGGTTCTTCTGGCGCTCACCCATCCCGTAGCGCTCGGCTTTCGGGATCGTCGATGCTTTGTAGTACTTGTTCGTGGCCCAACGCATGTAGGCCTCCTCAGTGCAAGGCGGAATGGGTGCCTCCAGCAGCTCCTTCGCGTCCTTGACGGCGTTCTTCTCGCCCTCCGAAAGACTCTCCGCCGCCCATCGGCTGCGGTTCGAGATGTGATCGCCCGGAAAGCCAGGTTCGGCGGCAAGATGGTCGGTGATCTCGATCACGCGCACGGGATTTGGCACGGTGACGTCCGCCTTGTGCCAGTATTCCATGTGGCGCCTGCGGTAGTACGCCTCGTTCGCCCTGCGCTGATCCTCGGTGAATGATACGGCCTTGAGCGTGCCGCCGGAGATGACGGGGTTCCTCACGCCACGCAGCTCGATGGGCTGGTCGAGGTCCACGTTCTCGAACGCCACCGTGCCAAACGCGCCCCCCTCCGCTTCACCGGCATACGCGAACGACGGCATTTCGGCGCTCCCGCGCACATTCCGGAACGTGATTCCATCGACCTGCCTGTCGGGTGCGCCGAAGTTCCGCCGGAGCGTGAGGAACCGCACCACCTCCATCTCGACATCTTCGATCGTGAGGTTGATGAACGACGTGCCGGGCGAGGTCTTGCTCCACGAAGAGACGAGGTCGAACCCGCTCCGCGTGCGCCAGATCTTGAGCCCCTTGATGTGGCAGTCGCGGATCACCCCGTCACCCACGCCGATGCGCAACGCGGTGCAGGCCGACGAAAGCCGGCAGTTGCGCACGGTGACGTCCCGGCACTCCATCGGACGCGTGAGCCTGCCCGCGCACGCCCGGAGCGTGAGCGCATCGTCGGAGGCGAGAATGTCGCAGTCGTCCACCGTCACGCGCTCGCAGGTGTCGATGTCGAGGCCGTCGCCGTTGTGCGTGTGCGGATACCGCATCTGCCGCATCGTAAGCCCCTTCACCGCCACATCGCGGCAGCCGAACAGCAGACAGGTCCAGTAGGGCGCGTTGCGCGTGCAGAACCCCTCCAGCCGCACGCCGTCGCACTGGACGAAATAGATCATCTGGCTCGGGCGCCACGGTATCTTCGACTGGGCATACACGATGTGCGGTCCCAGCAGGAACGCACGGCAGTTGCCGTCCACCCAACCCTCGCCGGTGATCGACACGTTCTTTTTCTCGATTGCAAGGATCAGGTGCGCGCCGGAAGCCGATTCGGCTTTGCTCGTCCAGTTCTGCGGACAAATGTCGGCCGCGTTGTAGTCTTCCCTGTCCGGGCTGCCGAAGATCACCGCATTCTTTTTGAGGTGAAGCTCCACGCCGTCCTTCAGGTAGATGGAGCCGGTTAGATACTTGCCGGCGGGGAGCACCACGCGCCCGCCGCCAGCATCTCCGGCGGCATCGATGGCGCGTTGCAGCGCCACAGTGTCCTTGGTCGTACCGTCGCCCTTCGCCCCGAACGCCCGCACGTCAAGGTCGGCGGCGGCGAGCGCCGATACGGTGCCTGCGACCGCAACTGCAAACAGACATCTCATGTAGAGTAGAGCGGAACGCCCCGAACGCGCCGGAGCGCCCGTCCCCTCATCAAACCGTACGTGCGGATTTCCCGCATACGGCTTTCCTTGCATGACTTTCTCTTTCATGGTTATTTGCCTTTCACTTTGCGCGAGACCTTATGTGCCGTAAAAAAAATACGCCGCATAGGATATCACATTTTTCTGTCAAGTCCCGATTCCGCGAGTCATCATGCCGCACCCGGCACAGGTCGCCGCTCGCCTGCCTCGGCCCTGTCGGCGTCCGCGCATTTCCTCGCGGAGCCTCCTTCCATCCGGACCCGACATCCCGGTGATTCCACGGAGACGCACCAACGCCCCCGCATCGGCTACAGATTCCTTTCACTCTGCTAGCTCTGCCGAGCTTCGCTTGGCGCACCATGCCGAAACTCCTATCGTATGTTTATGGAGGTTCCGTACGGCTGCCGGTCAACGACGATGTTGTCGAACAGCGCGCAGCCCGGATCCTCGGCATCCCACGGCGCGAACCCGTGAACGCCGCCGGAGGCAATGCCGATTGCGGAAAGGTCCCCGTCCGCGCCATCAGCGTATGCCAATCCCCTGAACGACGCGACCAACATGCCATTCGCGTCCGAGACGGCTGGATGCGTCCCCTGCTGATAGACGTCAAGGTCGTAGGTGCCGTTCGCCGGCTTCGTTCGCACCACGAAACGGTACCAGGCCGATTTGTTCACGGCGAAGTCGGCGACCGCGTCAGCCGCGCCGTTCGCCGCACAGGCGGCGATGGTCGCATATCGTCCGCAACCGTCGGCATCCGCGCTGGCCGGGGCAAAGCCGAAGCGTATCGCCGCCTTCGCCAAAGGATCCGCGCCGTCCAGCGCGTTGCCCTGCGCCGCACTCGCGCCGCCGATCACGGCCATCGCGCGCTTCCGCCCCGTCCCGTACCAGTAATTTGGCGGGCGCACATCCACGCGCACGGTCATCTGCCGCGTAGCCGATGCCGCCCAATGCGTGCCGAGGTCGTGAAACGCCAGACTCTCCCTTTCGCCTTCAAGCGTCGCCGCCGGATTCGCATCGCCGACGATCGCAACGGCGCCGTCGCACGCGCCGCGCCGTACCCAGCCGTCGCATTCGGTAAGCAACACGTTGCTCTTGCCGGTGAGGCGGCGCTCGTCGGACGATACGATGCGCTTCCGTATCTCGAAGTCGTTGTAGTAGATCAGGTCGCCGGTCTGCGTGGTGTCGTCCCAGTTCTTCCACACCTGAATGTTGTCGAAAAGGATCTGTCCGTTGAAGTTGTCGGTAGAGGCGAAGCCATAGCCCAGCAGCACGAACGACGCGACATCCGAAACATCATGTTCGAACGAAACGCCAGTCCCCGATGCGACGGGCGTTTCCGGGTTGGGCCGGTTCGCAACGCCTCCTCCGATATCGTAGATCGCCCAGTCGTATGTCTTCCGGTCAAGATCGACCGTGATCACATACCGCTGCCACGTCCTGAACTCAACGTTGGTGGTTCCAATCGTCTGCTGGCCGTCCGCGCTATGGTATATGGGGTAGGGGTTGGATTCGCGACCGGAGCTGGTCACACCGATCTGAGCGGCGAAGTAGCTGGTGTAGTTCTGTGTAGTTGCGGTCGAATAGACGTCATCGCTGCCGAGCGCCACGGAGAGTGATTTCGTGTCCCAGTACCACTTGGTCGGCGTACGGCCGTCCACGCTCAGCCGCACTTTGCCGGACGTAATCTTCTCGCCAAGCGTCTGGCACACGACGGCATACCGATACCCCGCAGTCGAACCGCCGGAGGTGCGTGCGCACATCTTGAGGAAGTTCGTGTTCGTCAGCTGCACGGTCCCTGCGGCATAGACGGTTCCGCCGTTGTTGTCGCACCGGCTCCAGCCATCCATGCCGATTGTCCTGGCGTTGCTCGGCGCAGGCGTGAGCGTCGCCGAACCGTCGTTGAACGTCATGTGCCCGACCACCGCCGGCGCGTAGGAGTTGGTCACGACGTGCGGAGAGACGGCATCATATGCGTGGGCGACCGTGCCTGCCGTCAAACGGCGCTTCCAGCTGGTGACGAAGTTGTTTGAATAGCAGGGTTGGGGAATTGCGGAACCGGGCGCCTGCCAATCTATGCGGATGTTCGTGAACGCCGGCATCTTCCTTATGTCCCCCTTGGACGTCACGCCGGCCACATACAGGCCAATGCCTTCGACAGGTCCCCTTTCGGCCGTGGGGAAACGATAGAGATACCGTCCGCTCTCGTGAAGCCCTTCATCCGTCACGGGTTCGTCCCATGTCGGCACCGCATCGCCAAGCGTCCACACCGAACAGGATGATCCCTTCGTGTCAAGATTAACCTCCATTCGGAAACGGACCCACTTGCCGGCGGGAACGACACCTTGGTTGTAGAATGCGCCGGAGAGGTTTGCGGCACCGGTCGAAGTTGTGGCAAAACCGAAGAACCGCGCAGCGGTCTTGCCCTGGATTCCGCATACCGCCGGATATGTGAATGCATTGGAAAGCCCGTCAGGATTCTCGAGGAAGGTGCGATAGGCAGGGAAGAACCTGAGCAGCGGAGATTCACCGCTAATGCCCCAGCTGGTCGGTACGCGCATGTCGATCCAGCATGTCAGAGTGCCGTTTGAGAACGAATTGTCGATCGGCTGGTAAAGGAGTCCCTTCCAGTTTGTCTTATCGTCATTGATGTCAAATGCGGCAAAGGGACGAGATGTATCGCTGTCCACATTGTTGGTGACGTATGATCCCGGATGCCATGTGCCGTACGCGCCATGGATCCAACCGTCCTGCATCGTGGAAGGATTGGACCACGGGAGATTTTCGGTATAGATCAAGTTGCTCTTGCCATAAGAAAAGGCCAATGGGCGACCTGCCGTATAGTCATATCGTACCTGCGGCCCTTTTGCAGGCGTAGGCTTTGCGCTTGACCGCAAGGAAAAGTCATTCTGATAGACGGTTTCTGAATAGACAGACAGGGTCAAAAAGACCGCCGCCAACGCCATTGTTCTGCCGTAGAGTAGAGACCCACGCCTCGGCGTTGCCGCCGGTGCGACTTCCCCCTCATCAAACCGTACGTGCGGATTTCCCGCATATGGCTTTCCATCGAGTGCTTTTCCTGTTGTCACGGCATTGTCCTCTCCTTTTTTGCCTTAAAACTGATGCATGAATTATGGCACAACATCACCGCACCCGCAACCCCCAAGAAATTGGGGGTCGCAGGAAACCAGCCCTTGGAAGATTGTTGGCCAACAAGTCATAATTGACACAAGAAATCCTATCGTGCTATACTTTCAGCGACCAAGCAAGAAAGGAAGAACCCTCCGCAGAGGAAGTTCACGCAGCTGGAGATTCCCGGCCTCGAACTCGTGGAGGCGCCGGACGAAGACTACGCGGACGGCTACGAGTGGTACGCGCTCGTCACCGACCTCGACATGGACGCGAGGGACGTCCTTCCGCTCTACCGCGAACGCGGCGACTGCGAGAACATTTTCGACGAGATGAAGAACCAGTGGGGATGGAGCGGCTTCACCGCGCATTCGCTGAAACAGACCGCGCTCTTCGCGGGGATGTCCGTGATCGCGGCGAACCTGTGGAACGTGTTCACGCGCCTCGGCGACGACGGCATGCACCACGAGGCCGTCACGTCGCGACCGCTTCTCCAGTCGTGCATAGCGAGGCTGTCGCACGATTCGGGTTGAGAGTTGGAACAACTGGGGATAGACCTCGAAAAGAATTATAATTTCGCGCATTTACCGATTGATTTTGTCAAATAGCACAATTCAGGTAGTATATAAGATTTCATCCGCACCATAATCTTGAGAAACAGTCCAAACCATATTCTCATTCCTATTAATGGTGCTTGTATGTACTTTTTAAAGCATCCCTCTCGAAGCATTTTCGCATCGCAGAAATCAAATCTCCCCATTACTTCTATCTTCAAACTCCAGCCAAAATCACACAATCCTTCCCTCCCAAAACACACCACCACAGCCAATAAACAATGTTCGTTGTTTATAAACTATGGACATAGTCAATAAGGATGTGCAGCTCCTGGGTTATGGGGTAAGGCGGCGGTCTAGCGCTAGAGACACAAGAACAAACGGGAGCTTGGTGAGATTTGTGGAGAGTGAATATATACGAACTCCGGCGGCATCTTCTGCTGTCGGAACACATGGGGTCATACCCTGAAAAGAGTTTGATTATTGCCTTTTCTTTGCCGATTTTGAGAGCCACTCCTGTTTTCAACAGAATCCATCTCGGCGATAGGAATGGAATAGATATATTTGATCCTGATTGCGCCAGTTCAATAATCGCCATAACGGTAATAAAAATCTAGTTATGGCGATATTGAATCTTGAATATCCCCATAACTTGACTTTTATGATATAATATGGCGCGAACGGACAGGAGAATGAGATATGATAGGACGCAAAAAAGAGCTGGAAATCATTAAAGATTGCAT
>SUVZ01000175.1 GCA_015061765.1 Lentisphaerota bacterium | reverse complement strand
AACATTGTTGCAGTGGAGGTCGCGGGCTACAATGCCATGAGTTACTATCACATGAAACAGCCTTCATTCCTTCAGGCTGAGATTGTGCGGGATGGCAAGGTGCTGGCCGCAACGGGCGAGGACGGCGAGTTCAAGGTCCAGCCTCTGCCGCGTCTGCAGAAAGTTGTACGCTACAGCTTTCAGCGTACGTTTTCGGAGGCATACCGTCTCGAGCCTGGCTTCGACGACTGGAAGAAAGGCAGAGGGAATTTCACCGCGGTGGACCTGGAGGAACGTCCGCAGGTGAAGTATCTGCCACGCAGGGTTCCATATCCCGATTTCCGTGTGAATGGACCATTCAGGCCTGTATCGACGGCAAAGACCTGCTATGACTCCCGCCGTCCCGTAAAGCCCGTACGTTTCGTGGAGAAAGCGGGGACTCCATTATACTCTGGATTCAAGAAAAAGAATCTTGAGGTCAACTGGTGGAGCATGATCCAGAGGATCGTGCCGACAAACCGGACTGACGTCGCTTCAGGCAAATCCTCGCAGAAGGTGTTCTGCTTGAATGCATCCGATTCGATGATCTTCGATGCGGGGTTGAACGACACGGGTTTTGTCGGATTGAGGGTGAAATGCCTAAAGCCGGGAACGGTGGTCGTCAGGTTCGACGAGGTTCTCATCGATGGAGAGGTCAGCAATACCCGTTACAACTGCGCAAATGTCATCGCTTGGGAGTTCACCAAGCCTGGCGTATATGCCGTCGAATCGTTTGAGCCGTACACGTTGAGGTATTTGGATGTGATCGCGCACAATGGGGCGTTTGAGGTCTCGGCGCCTTACATGCGCACATTCAAGAATCCAAAGGCCCGCCTTGCCAATATGGCATCCTCCGACACGGCTCTTGAAAGGATTTTCAAGGCAGCGCGCGAGACATACGCCCAGAACGCCGTCGATGTGTTCACCGACTGCCCGGGCCGCGAACGTGCAGGCTGGCTTTGCGACAGCTTCTTTACGGGGCGTTCGAGCCTTCTGTTCACGGGTTCGCTGGAGAGTGAGCATCTGTTCCTTGAAAACTGCATCCTTCCGGATCGCTTCGACAATCTTCCGGACGGAATGTTTGCGATGTGCTATCCCGGCGATTTCAGCAATGGGCAGTTCATCCCCAACTGGGCCATGTGGCTTGTCATCGAGGTGGAGGAGTTCAAGAGACGCGGAGGCGATCCGAAATTGATAGAGAGATTCCGTCCCAAACTGGTGAAGCTCGTCGACTACCTTAAAACATTCAGAAACTCGGATGGTCTTCTGGAGAAGCTGCCGCAGTGGGTGTTCATTGAATGGTCCAGGGCGAACAGGCTTGTGCAGGACGTTAACTATCCGTCAAACATGACATGGGCTGAAGTCCTCGATGTCATGGACCGGCTGTATGGAATGCCCGAACTGGCTGTCGAGGCCAGGAAGGTCCGCGAAACGGTGCGCAGGCAGTCATGGACCGGCGAATGGTTCTGCGACAATGCCGTTCGCCAGAAGGATGGTTCGTTAAAACTTTCCGGTGAATGCACGGAGACCTGCCAGTATTACGCCTTCTATTTCAGGACCGCGACACCGCAGTCCCATCCGAAACTGTGGAAGACGCTCGTGGACGATTTCGGTCCGAAGCGCAAGGATACGAAGAAGTATCCCAAGATATGGCCGTCCAATGCCTTCATCGGCAACTATCTGCGTCTCGAGTGCCTTTCGAGGGAGGGTCTGTCGCAGCGGATACTGGACGAATCCAGAGGCTTTTTCCTCTACATGGCAGAGCTTACGGGAACGCTCTGGGAGAATATCGGCACGACGGCGAGCTGCAACCATGGCTTTGCCAGCCATGTGGCGGTTACGTATTGCCGTGACATTCTTGGTCTGAGGGATATTGATTATGTGAACCGTACGGTAGTGTTCGCTCCGCCGGAGAACATCACACTCGATTCAATCTCGATGAGCATTCCTGTAGGAAAGGAATTCATCCGGGCCGGATGGAAGTGCGTCGACGGAAAGACAGTAGAGTCATTGAGCTTGCCAGTTGGCTGGCGGCGTCTGCCGTGATTCCGGTTGCCTCGTCCGCGCCAGGAGAGATCTCATGGTCAGCATCGGTTTTGCTGGGCGAAGGAAATCGGTCCTGGCGGTGCAGAATATGGTATAATCGGCGACATTGCCATTTCGAATCGAAACAAAGAAAGGAAATATCGTGGACAAGGCAAGACAGTACATAGTCTTTCTTCTGGTGATGGCCGGATGCGGCGGCATGCTGTTCGATTTCGGCGGTACGATCATAAATCCGGCGATACCGTACCTTGAGAGCCTTAGGCTCTACACCACCGCGGAACTGTCCCATCTTACCAGTGCGGTTGTGATGAGCGCTGCGTTTGCCGGGCTTGTGGCGGGTACGCTTGCGGAGTGGTTCGGCCGCAAGAAGGTCATGCTTCTCGCGGCGGCGATCGCAGGTCTGGCGTGTCTTCCGATATGCCTTGTGCCCGGATACTGGTCGTTCTATGCGGGGCGTACGCTTCAGGGAATCGCGGCAGGTCTCATAGGCGTCGTCGTTCCGATGTATCTTGCCGAGTGCCTTGACGCGAAGAACCGCGGCAAGGGCGCCGGCATCTTCCAGTTCATGGATGTCATCGGGATTCTGTTCTGTTCGCTCGTCGGCGTCGCCGTGGTGAACGTCATCGGCGGGCCCAGCGACCCGGCCACGACCGAGGCGGCGAAGAACGTCGCATGGAAGACGGTCTTCTGGTCGAGCGCCGCCCCGGCGGCGTTGTTCTTCCTCGGCGCATTGGGGCTCAGGGAGTCGCCGGTATGGCTTGCGAAGAAGGCCGGAAAGGTCCAGTCCGCAGATGAAGGCGCGCCTGCCGCTCCGAAGGACTCCGTTTTCCAGCGCAAGTACGTACTGCCTTTCGTGCTGGCGGTCGTCATTCTGGCCTGCAACCAGGCTACAGGCTGCAACGCCATCCAGTATTTCGCACTCAAGATGTTCATGGATGCCGGTCTCGGCGACGCCGTTGCGAACTACGCAAACGTGGCGCTCTGGGCCGTGATGCTTGGCATGACCGCCATCGCCTGCACGCTTGTGGACAGGAAGGGGCGCACGTTCCTCCTCAAGATCGGCACGGTCGGAATGGTCGTCTCCGACGTCTGCGCCGGCTTTGTGTTCCTTGCGATCAGGAACGGCTGGATGGCACCGTCGCTTCTCTCCGGTTGGCTCGCGGTTGCGGGCATCGCGGGCTTTATCGCCTCGTTCTCGATCGGACCGGGCGTGGTCGTGTGGCTTGCGCTTTCGGAGCTCATGCCTAACCGCATCCGCGCCAACGGCATGGCGATCGGCCTCTTCATCAACATGATGGTGGCATATCTCATATCTGACGTGTTCCTTCAGCTTGTGGAGAAGTGGGGCTACGCCCCGGTGCTGTTCATGCTAGCCGGATTCGCGGTCCTGTACTTCATCACGGCGGCGTTCTTCCTTCCCGAGACAAAGGGACGCACGCTTGAAGAGATTGAGAAGATGTGGGAGAGCAAGTAAGGAAAGGTGATTCGCCTATGAACTGCAGATTTGGCGTGGTGGGCCGTCTTTTTGCGGCGATGGCCGTGGGCGCGGTGATCGGCAGCTTTGCTCCGGGATGCGTCATCAGGGTTCTGAATTCGTTCGGCGGCACGTTCGGGCAGTTCATCAGGTTCTTCGTTCCGTTCATCATTGTCGGCCTTGTGACGCCGGCCATTGCCGAAACGGGGAAGGGCGCCGGCAAGCTGCTGCTGGCGACGATGGGCACCGCATACGCGTCGACGCTTTTTGCGGGAGGGTTTGCGTTCTGGGTGTCGGACCTCCTGTTTCCGCGGATATTAGACACAAGCCTCGCCAAGCTTGCCGACGTGAACAGTTTCCCTGCATATTTCGTGCTGGAAATGCCGCCTCTCATGGATGTCACGACCGCTCTCGCGATGTCGTTCGTGTTCGGTCTTGCCATGGTTGCGCTCGACACCCCGTACCTGAAGAACACCTTCAATGAGGTCAGGGAGGCTGTGTCGCTCACGATCAGGAATGCATTCATGCCGCTTCTTCCGCTGTACATACTTTCCGTGATGGCGGACCTTGCCGCCAGCGGTAAACTTGCGAATGTCGGAGGAGGGTGTCTGAAGATCATGGTGGTTGCGTTTGCGGTCACCACATCCATTCTGGCCGTTCAATATGTCTTGAGCGGCCTGGTCGCAGGGCGCAATCCATTCAGGCTCATGTGGAACATGTTCCCTGCGTATCTTACGGGCTGGGGATGCTGCTCGTCCGCCGCCACGCTTCCGGTCACCCTGCGTCAGACGCGCAGGAACGGAGTGTCCGACAAGATAACGGATCTGGTGATACCTCTCTGCGCCAATGTGCATCTTGCCGGGAGCATGGCGAACATGGTTGTGTATACGGCGGGCTTCATCGTGCTTGGCGGCGGTGTCCTCTCCCTCGGGCAATATATGGAATTCATGTTCCTCCTGAGCGTCATTGCGGTCGCCTCGCCCGGAATCCCCGGAGGCGTGGTGCTTGCGTCCGCCACGATTGCCGAAAGCGCACTGGGCTTCTCCCCTGAACGCTATGCGCTTGTGATCGCGACATACATGACCCTTGACGGGATGGGGACGGCCTGCAATCTGACAGGGGACGGCGCGATAGCCGTGGTGATGGACAGATTCTTCGGGAACGGAAGAAAGGCGGGAAAGTGAAAATGGTCGGAGCGACGAGATTTGAACTCGTGACCTTTTGCACCCCAAGCAAACGCGCTACCAGACTGCGCTACGCCCCGACTGTGGGTCAAAAACGGCGCGCATTATACCAAAACGGGATTTGAAGCGCAAGAGGTTTGAAAGAAGTTCTTTCATTAAACAAGGAGAGAGACATGAGTTACACAGAAGCGAAAAAGAAATATGCCGCGCTTGGCGTAGATACCGAAAAGGCCATCCGCGAACTCAAGAAGATCCCTGTATCCATGCATTGCTGGCAGGGGGATGACGTGACCGGGTTTGAGAACGCCGGTGAACTTACGGGCGGCATCCAGTCCACCGGAAACTATCCCGGCAAGGCCCGCACCCCTGAGGAGCTGATGGCGGATCTCGAGTTGGCTCTCAAGCTCATCCCCGGAAAGCACAGGGTCAATCTTCATGCGTGCTACGCCATTTTCGAGGACGGCAAGAAGGTTGACCGCGACAAGCTCGAGCCCAAACACTTCAAGAAGTGGGTCGATTTCGCCAAGCGCAACAAGATAGGCCTCGATTTCAACCCCACCTTCTTCTCCCATCCGCTCGCCGATCAGCTCACGCTTTCGTCCGAGGATCCCAAGGTCCGTGCGTTCTGGGTGCGCCACGGCATAGCGTGCCTCAAGATAGCCGAATACTTCGGCAAGGAGCTCGGCACGCCCTGCGCATGCAACTTCTGGGTGCCGGACGGCTACAAGGACGATCCGTCCGACAGGATGGGCCCGCGCAAGCGCCTCAAGGATTCATACGACAGGATCTTCAAGTACAAATACAACAGGAAGTACGTCACCGTCACTGTCGAGTCCAAGCTCTACGGCATCGGAGTTGAGTCCTACACTGTCGGATCGCACGAGTTCTACATGAACTACGCGGCGAAGAACAATCTTCTCTGCCTGCTCGACATGGGGCACTTCCACCCGACGGAGCTCATCGCGGACAAGATCAGTTCGCTGATGCTCTTCTCCGGCAAGGTCGCGTTCCACGTGAGCCGCGGCGTGCGCTGGGATTCAGACCATGTGATCCGCCTCGACGATTCCGTGAAGGCAGCTGCCGAAGAGATCGTGCGCAACGGTCCTGAGAACTTCATGATCGCGCTCGACTACTTCGACGGATCCATCAACCGCATCGCGGCGCTCGTGCTTGGCATGCGCAACATGCAGAAGGCGCTCCTGCTCGGACTCCTCCAGCCGCAGGAGACGCTCAAGGCGCTTCAGGACGCCCGCCAGTACACGGAACAGCTCGTTCTCCAGGAGGAGCTCAAGAGCTATCCCTGGAACGAGGTCTGGACCGAGTTCTGCCGCCGCGAGAAGAAGGCTGCGGACGAATGCTGGATGGCGGACGTCCTCGCATATCAGCGCGACGTATTGTCCCTGCGCTGACGCAGCGGCGTCAATGAATTGTCGGATACAATGCCATTGACGCGGTCTTACTCATATGAGTTCATCCGGTGCAGATATCGTGTCAGGCACGGTGATACTTGCGGACGGAGAGCCTCCGTCGCATGCAATCCCTCTGTCCATCCTTAGGATGGCGGAGAACGTGGTGGCGTGTGACGGAGGCTGGAAGACCTCGGTTTCCCTGGGGCGCGTCCCGGATGCTGTAGTTGGGGACGGGGATTCGCTGACCCGCGATGACATTGCAGAGCTTGAAAGACTTGGAGTCCCCGTCGTCAACGATTCCGAGCAGGATACGAACGATCTCTGCAAGGCGTTCCGGTATGTGATGCGTTCCGGCTGCGCGGGACGTATCTTCATATTGGGTGCCACCGGAAGGCGCGAGGATCATGCCATAGGGAATATTTTCCATCTTTTTGATCTTGCGGATGCGAACCCCGATGTGTCCATCGTCACCGATTCAGGGGTGTTCGAGCCTGTAATGCCTCCAGGTAGGAGATGGAATGACATGTCGGGGGTGGATTCCCCTATAAGCATCTTCGCATCGCATCCAGATGCAAAGATGACCTCGACGGGGCTCAGATGGCCGTTGGATGGAGTCAGGTTCGATTTTTTGTGGAAGGGGACGCTCAATCGCATCGAATCTGCCTGTTTCGTCATCGGTACTGACCGTCCCGCCATAGTGTTTAGGCCCCATCCGGCAGGCGCACGGTAAGTGCAATCTGTTAACATTCCGTTAACAAGTCTCTGCTATATTTCGCGGTGTTCAAAGGAACATTACAGAAAGGAACAGAGACATGAAAGACAGAAAACCAATGATGGCGGCGATTGGAGGCATGTTGGCCGTAGCGGTGATCTGCGTCCATGCGGCGGCAGACAAGCCGAAGTCCAAAGACATGACTTCCAAGACGGCCGAATCCACGGTGACCACAAATGACAACGGCAGCGTGTCGCGCGTGTTCACCGAATCTACTGTGGCAACCAACGGCAACATGGTTACGGAGCGTCGCAGGGAGACTCGTACGAACATGGATATGGAGGGCAATGTCCTCGAGACCAGCACTAGCGAATACGCGCAAAGCTATCCGGTCGGCGACGTTGGGGTTGTCCCCCTGTCATCCAGGGCGTCCAATGACGAAGAGAAGTCGATCGGCAATGCGGACTCCTTCCTCGGGCTGAAGTTCGGCAGCACGTTCGCTTCGACGAATTTCGTCGAAGACTCCAGCTATCCGGACTTTCTCCGCGCCAGATTCACGCCGTCCAAGCCGCTCGACGGATTTGATGACTACTATGTGTATGTTACGCCGAAGACTCACAAGATCGCCAAGGTCTTTGCATGCGCGAAGGAGGCGGTCGATCCTGGGGCGAGATGGCGCAGGCACTATCTCATAGAGGCGCTTGAGAAACGTTACGGCACATGGGCGCGTCTGTGCAGCTGGCGT
>SUVZ01000174.1 GCA_015061765.1 Lentisphaerota bacterium | reverse complement strand
CCGCCGCCTATCATGTCCGGGCACATGAACGGATGTCCGAGAAGGCCGCCGCTGATCATGTCCGGAACGAGTTTCTGCAACTCGTTCCAATTGTGCCCCTTATCATGCAGACGCTCGACAACCGGCAGCCCCTGAAATCGCCAGGCATTGCGGTACTCGCAAACAGGATAGTCAAGGCAGAACTTCGCGTAGGCCATGACCTGGTCTCCGCTGGAGGCCTTCTTGTCGTATGTGCCGTATCCCATAGCATAGAAATCGACCTCTCCACCATCGAATTTGAAGCCATCCGCACCAAAATCGCGCACAAGACCATCAAGCTGCTCCCTGAACCAGGCCTGCGCATTGGGGTGCGTAAGATCGAGAAGCGCGGAATAGCCGTTCCACCAGCGCACGGCCGCAGGTTTTCCGCCGTCCATGAGAAAACCACCCTTTGCAGGGTATCCCTTCACGTCATTGGGGTTGACGCCCCATGCAATCCTGCGAAATGCGGGTATGTCCATGCTGACCCACGGGCACATCCATAGGATGACCTTGAATCCCTGCGCATGAAGCCTGTCCATCATTCCCTTCGGATCCTTGAAGCGCGTGGGTTCAAACCGCCAGTCGCCATATCCAGCCTGCCATGTATCGTCGATCATCAGCACACCTGGAGGAAGACCATTGTCGAGCATGGACTGCGCATAGGCGAGAATGTCCTTTTCATTCTGGTTATACGTCAATTCAATCCATGTATTGTACTGAGGCGCAGAGAAGAACAGCAGATCCGGCGTTTTGCCGGAAGACGGGAACCATTTGTTCGCCGCATGCAGAAACGCCTCCTTCAGGTTTCTGCCGCCGCTTTCAGATATGATCTTGGCCGTGTCGCACGCCATCTTGATCGTGCCGTTTGTTATCGTGATGACCGTCTGGTCGTCACACCAGATCACGCGTCCCTTGTCGGAGACCAGCATTGACGTGAACTGATTGAAGAATCCCTGCTTTCTCAAATCCACCTTCAGTGCGGACTTCTCCGTGAACGGCATCTGCGAACCGAAATAGTTTGCGGCGCCCCACCAGTTCTCGCCATCAAGCATCTTCACGGATACAGCATCCGCAAAAGCGCAATACAGCCCCAATGTTGCCGTTGCGGCAGCGCACAGACATGTCTTCCCCATTGTTGCCCTCCTTTTTGGCCTTAACGCATTATGCGATTGTCTATGAGTCTTGTCTTTCCGTCAAATGCAGCCAAAAGAACCGCGACTCCGGAACGGATCGACTTCGCCGGACGAAGATTGTCCGAATCGACAGCCTCCACATAGTCAACCGCGAGTCCATGCGCTTCAAGATTCTTAACAATGCGCCTTTTCTGGGCAGCCCATGCACCTGCCTTGACGGCGGCAAGCGACTGCGACAGCGCAAGCGCATTCTCCCTCTCGCGCCCGGAAAGATACGCATTGCGAGACGAAAGCGCCAGTCCAGAAGGCTCTCGCACAATCGGGGCCACCAGCACCTCTACGTCGAAATTGAGGTCACGCACCATCCTGCGTATGATCGTCGCCTGCTGGAGATCCTTCTGCCCGAACACCGCGACATGCGGATGTACGATGTTGAAAAGCTTGGCAACGACCGTGCACACTCCGCGGAAATGCCCGGGGCGGCGCACACCGCACAGGCAATCCGACAGGACACCATCCTCCAGCACCCAGACGGAATGGTCCGGAGCATACATGTTCGCCGGGGTGGGGAAGAATATCGCAGTGGCACCCGCCCGTCGGCACTTCGCAGAATCCGCCTTTGCGTCGCGCGGATATTTTGCGTAATCCTCATTCGGTCCGAACTGAGCGGGGTTCACGAAGATGGACACCACAACCTCATCCGCTCCCGCCTTTTTCGCCGCCGCAATGAGCGAAAGATGCCCGTCATGCAGGGCGCCCATCGTCGGGACCAATGCAACCTTGACGCCGGCAGCCCGCCTCGCAGAGCACCACCGCTGAAGCCTCAGCGGATCAGAGAACGTTTTCATTAGAGGAATCCTCCACCATGTATCCGTCGTCCGGATGCCACCATATGTAAACCTTGTCGTTCCACGTGATGGCCTCCTGGTCGAGCAGGAAACGCGAATGCGGCTTCAAGGCCTGAATGCGCTTACCTACCGACTCAAGCCAGTACTTGGTGTAAACGCCCTGATAGATGATGTCCTTCACCGTCGATTCGAACACATTTATCCGCGCCCCCTTCTCCGGCGGCGGCGGCGCAAGAGTGACACGGATCTTCTCTGGACGCACCGACAGATGCACACTCTGCCCAACAGCAAGCTTGCGGTCGTTGAACGCGCATACGCTTGCGAATCCGGGCACGGATATCGTGCAGTAGTCGCCATCCTCGGATGCGATCTCGCCCTCGAAAAAGTTCGTGTCGCCGATGAACGACGCCACAAAAGCCGATTTCGGAGCCTCGTAGATCTTTGCCGCGGTGTCCAGCTGCTCAACATGTCCGCTGTTCATCACGGCGATGCGGTCGGAAAGCGACATCGCCTCGCCCTGATCGTGCGTCACATACATGAACGTGATTCCGACCTGGTCATGGATCGTGTCGAGCTCAAGAAGCATGTGCTGGCGAAGCTTCAGGTCGAGAGCGGCAAGAGGTTCATCGAGCAGAAGCACCTGGGGACGGTCCACAAGGGCGCGGGCGATGGCTACGCGCTGCTTCTGGCCGCCTGAAAGCATGCTCGGATACTTCCATGCATGGTCGCCCATCTGGATCATTTCAAGCATGGCATCGACGGTTTCCTCGATCTCGGCCTTCGGCTTCTTTGCGAGCCTGAGCGAAAACGCGATGTTGTCCCATATCGTCATTGTGGGGAACAGCGCATAGTTCTGGAAGACTGTATGCACACGCCGCATATTCGGCGGCGCATCCGTGATGTCTTTTCCGTCAAGGTAGATGCGGCCGCTGTCAGGGCGCTCGAATCCGCCGAGCATACGGAGAAGAGTGGTCTTCCCGCATCCTGACGGACCAAGCAGGGAGAAGAACTCGCCCTTCTTTATCGAAATGGAAACATTATCTACGGCGGTCAGTGCGCCAAAGCGCTTAGTGACCCGATCAAAGACAAGGAATTCGTTAGCCAACTTGAACAACCTCCGGATTGATCAAAGCGGAATGTCAGTGGGACACCCAGACCTGCGTCTGCTGTTGTTCATAATGTCCCGGTTGCCACACACGCTGTACAACACCGTTCACGACCTGATCCACATACCGTCCCTCCACCCACACGTTCTGCACGCGGGTTTCATAGTGACCGGTCGCCACCGGTTGCTGGACGACAACAGGAGCCGGAGTCACGACGACAGGAGCCGGGGTCACAACCGTCGGCTGCGCAACCACCACAGGAGTCGGATGGGTGGCATTATATATTGTGGACGCTATAAGTCCCGCACCGAGAATTCCGGCGCCGATGCCCCATGCCTTGCTATGCCTATGGTGATGATGTCCACCATGATGATGGTGGTGGTGATGATGGGGAGGAGGGACACCTCCTCCGCCTCTCCGCCCATGTGGAGCGGCAGAGACGCTCAACATCACCGTTGCAGCGGCGAAAATCGCTAAAAGACTCTTCATGATTGTATCTCCTGATTTTAGAGACAGTTATTCCGTAAAAACGGGCGTTGATTATATGTCATTTCAACATGCGATGCAACGGCTTTTTTCGATAGACACAAGTCGCCTCATGGCCCCTTACGGAACAACAGGCATCAATCCATATATTCGCCCGTGAGCCTTCTTCAAGACTTCCGGATCGAATTTAAGCACCTTGCGATCATATGTGAGAAGCCCATTGATCTCTATTTCCACATCCGTAGTCTGCGTATAGATGGCACCACCCAGCCCGGCCTTGACATTTTCTGCAAGTCTGTCCAGAAGCGCCAGATATGTCCGCTCCAGCCCTTTTCGGGTCTTGGTGTCCTCAATGCCTCCATATCCCCAATTGCCGTCATCGTTCTTACCTCCACGCCACAAGTGCCCTTCGACCGGATGTCCAAGCCCCCCGAATTCACCGAGAAAACTCACGCGACGGTCATTTGCCTTGAACATGTCCGGACCTCTGTAACGGTGCATGTCAACAGTATCGCCGGCCTCGCACACCCCTTCCGGCCTGTGTTCCGTGACCCTCCTTTCCCCCGGCCTGGACGTAAGCAGATGCCCACCCTCATAGTCGAACCAGCCGGAGGGTCCGTTTACAAGGCGCGAAGGGTCGTAGCGACGGACAAAATCAAGTGTCGAATGCGTGAGGAACTCGCCGGGCTGGCTCCAACCCTCATTGTACGGACACCACATGACAATCGACTGGAAGTTGCCGAGAGAATCCATCATCTCCTTCAGCTCCTGACGCTGAAGCCGATATCGGCGAATCGTCTCCGCCTTTCGCGGCGAACCGGCGTCTCCATTCCCGGAAGGCAGATCCTGCACCACCAGAATGCCCAATCTGTCACACATCGCGTAGTACTGCAGAGGCTCCACCTTGATGTGCTTTCTGAGCGTATTGTAGCCGCAGGCCTTCAGCATTTTTATGTCATATGCCATGGCCTCCTCGGACGGCGGAGTGAGAAGTCCGTCCGGCCACCACCCCTGATCAAGCGTACCCATCAGAAAATAAGGTCTGCCGTTGAGAAAGAAGCGTAGCGTTCCATTCCCGTCTTTGCGTTTCTCGAATTTTCTCATGCCGAAACTGCCGGTAAACTCGTCATCGGAATATTTGGCCTTGAACGTATACAGATGGGGCGACTCCGGGCTCCACAGCCTGAAGTCTTCCGGGAGACGGACCTTCAGCCGCCTGCCGGAGCTTCGACCGGACGCAACGCACTCTCCATCATCGAAAACGCGCACCTCGACATTCTCCCCGCCTTCGGCTCCAGACACCTTGAACTCGAACGAAACCTCTCCGGCGTCAATATCAGTCTCAATCCTGTAGGATTCGACGTATGTTTCCGGCACGGTCTCCATCCATACGGTCTGCCATATCCCTGAGACGCGGGTATAGAAGCATTCATGCGGATTGAGACACTGCTTGCCGCGAGAGTTTGTAAGCCCCTCGGTCGGATCCCATACGCAGACTGTCAACTCGTTTTCGCCACGTTTGACAAAATCGGTGATGTCGAGCGTGAACGGATTCTGCCCACCCTCGTGCGGCACGTCAGTCACCTCGTCGTGCCCAATGAAAACCATCGTCTGGAAATCGACTGCGCCGAAATGAAGCAGGATGCGTTCGCCGGGTCTGGGATCACACACGATCTTTCGCGTGTACCACAGGAACTCATGGGGCGCGAGCAGCCTTCCCACCCCCGACAGGGCGCTCTCTATCGGAAATGGGACAAGTATCTTCCCGTCCCACCTCCGGGGCCTTCCCGGTGTATTGGTTATGCTTGTCACGGCATAATCCCACTCCCCGTTCAGGTTTGTCCAGCCTTTGCGCTCCAGTTGAGGACGCGGATAGCTTCGCCACGCATTCTGCGGGGTCACATTCTCGCCCCATTCGGTCATCAGCGGAACCTTCGCCTTGACATATCCGAATGCGGGAACCGTAAAGATCGGCACAAGAAGTGCCGTTGCCAACTTCATCATTTCCAAACTCCTCTGATGTTCATTCCTGCGGATACATTTCATTGACATTGCGGAAACGGTATCCTTCCGACACCTTCATCGTCAGCTTCAGGGGTTCGCCCTCGTCGCCGAACCAATTCCGCGGCCGCACCGATATGTTGTACGACTTCCCCGGTTCGAGGGAAAACGCCGGTGCGCGCAGATTGACCCTGCCGCCCCTGAAACGCTCAAGCCGGTAGAAGTCGGACACGTACATGTAGCTTTTCGGTTTCGCGGCCTTTCCTCCAGACAACATCTCCGCAATCTCCAGCCGATAGCCCTCGACCCCGTCTTTACCCCCGGCCGGATCAAAAAGGAAATGGATGAAGCCGTAATCGTAGCGGGAAAGCATGCGGGCCCCGGCGGCGAACTGAGGCGCGACGCCGTGCCGCGTTGCAGGATATCTCGGACATGCTGGCCGGTATGGGATGTCGAAGGACCAGCGTTCATCCGGCGCGGTCAGCTCTTTCCCGTCATCTGCATTGTAGCGACGGACTTCAATGCGTCCGTCGAACACGTCAATCACCATGAACCCCACGGATTCACGGGCTAAAGGAAGAATCCCGCCCACTGTATTGACGCGTCTGCCGGGATAGCACCCGTAATGAAGGGTTGATGTGTTTATTGCGGTGAACTCCTTCTGCCAGATCATGAGCTCGTTGCGCAAGGGACAGTGGGTGTGTCCGGAAAGCGAAACGACCTGGGGGAACATGTCCAGAACATTGCGCAGATGGACACCGTAGGCGTCCGAAGAACCAAGAACCGTACCTGCGGGCTGGTAGTGCGTCAGGACAAAAACCGGCTTCGATGGATCGCGCCGTACGCATTCGCCTAGCGTCTTCGCAAGCTTCTCCGCCTCAGCAGCGTAGTATTCGCCCTTTCCGATATTTTCTCGAGAAGCGACGGCTACGAAATCATACCCTCCGATCGTCCGCCGCGTTACGTGTCCTTTCCCCTGCCCGAAAACGGAATAGAACTCGTCTATCACCTGGTCGTGCGTCCTGCCGGAGCCTTTCCGCAGCCAGATGTCGTGATTCCCGGGCACGGCAAAATGCTCCGCGCCGCCGAGCTTCGCGCGGCAATCGTCGAGATATCTGCCAATTGTGGGGATGTCGTCGAAATCGGATATGTCGCCGGCGTTCAGAACGACGTCCACCCCCATAGGCCTCAACATCTCCAATGCACGGTCGAGCGTATGCCAGCCCCAGTTGTCACGCTCCGGACGCAGCTGATTGTCGCTCATTACCGCTATGCGCAGGCGCACGCCTTTTCTGTTCTCCCCAACCGCAGCGGCCGCAGCAACGGCGGCGGCTCCACATATGAATTTCCGTCTTGTAGATTTCATGGTTCACTTTCTGCAGTACACCACTGCACCTCCTTCAAGTCTGACCTTGCCGCGAAGGACGCCTTGACCGGCCTTCACGCCGGAAAGCGCCGCATTGACTGTTGCGACCTTCCTGTAGCGGGGAACATCCCGCACCGCGAACTCCACTTCGGTTTCCCTGCCATTCCAGTTTGAAAACACCAGAATGTCGGCTTGCTCCCCCTCAAGAAGGGAGAGTTCGACAAGAGGGTCGGAGGTGGCAGCCCTGCGGCGTACGCCCTTCAGCACCCTGTTGCAGAAGAACTCCCTGTGGGCTTTCGGATAATGCAGCATTCCATATCTCTCAGGATTCGCCGCACCCTGCTTCCAATAGTCGAGAGCAGGAAAGAATCCAACCATGCGAACGGTGCCTTTCCCAATCCTCAGCTCACGCCAATAGGGTCTGGAGGATCCAACAATCACATCCATCGAAGCGAAGGAATCGAACGCTTTGCGCTTGACAAGCTCGAACTTGGGGCGACCGACATTCTGTCGCTTCACATAGCGCGGACGCGGCAGCTTCACATCCAGAGGACTGTTGCATTCATCAGCCGTCATTGCTCCGGCTCCAAGATAAAGGACACCCCCTTGCCTGACCCAAGACAGGATATCCC
>SUVZ01000173.1 GCA_015061765.1 Lentisphaerota bacterium | reverse complement strand
GCTTACTATGTGAGCAATGCATGGTACGACAACGGCACGGTTGACGGTGCGTATGGCGAGGGTTGGTGTGATGGTGACGGTCTGCTCCGTACTGATTATGAATTCACTCCCGGCGGCGCATATTGGGTGAAGAACGTTCCTGACAGCAAGTCGCTTCAGGTCTCCGGCGCAATCAAGAGCGCCGACTCTGTTACCTTCCCTTGCCCCACGTCGTTCATGCTCGCAGGCAACGCCTTCCCTGTCGCTATCAACCTCAACGGCGGTACCGAGATGACATCTTCCGATATCACGCCTGTTGAAATCGACTGGGCCGGTGACTACACCGCTTATCAGGCGCTTGCCACGCAGATGCAGATCTGGAACGGCAGTGACTATGATATGGCTTACTATGTGAGCAATGCATGGTACGACAACGGCACGGTTGACGGTGCGTACGCCGAGGGTTGGTGCGATGGTGACGGCCTCCTCCGCACAGGTTATTCCATTCCTTCCGGGAACGGATTCTGGATCAAGGCGACCTCTGGCGCTTGCAACCTCGTCTTCGACAATCCCACGAAATGATTTAGTGATTCACCGGGTGGTGAATCGTTAAAAATGGAGGTGGCTTAGCGGTCACCTCCCCAAAAAAAAAGAAAAGGAAAACGAAAATGAAGAAAATAATGCTTGCTGCGGCGATCATCTGCGTTGCGGCAGTTTCTCAGGGCGCTGCCGTCAAATGGCAGGCGACTGCAACGTCTGCCTATTCTGGTCAGACCATGTACCTGCTCACGGCAATCGCTTCAACCTACGAAACGGTTGACGCCTTCAAGGCAGCGGCTGTGGACTCTGCGGCGGTCGTGAAAGTCGGTCCGACCTACAAGATCTCTCTGCGTACAGCAGAAGACGATGCAATCACGGCATCCGCCAACTTCTATCTCGCGGTTCTTTCCGCCGATGAGAAGACCGTGACGTATCTCGATGTCACTTCGAGCATGCAGCCCAACGTCTATGCACCGCCGGATTCCGCTCCTGGCACATTCTCCGTGGCGTTTGCCGATGTCGCCGGTTCTTCGACGACCGCAGCGGTTGTCCCGGAGCCGACCTCTGGTCTTCTCATGCTCGTCGGTCTTGCTGGTCTCGCACTCCGCAGGCGTCGTGCGTAATTCAGTGGTTAGTGGTTAGCAGTTAGCGGTTAGTCGTTAGTGCTAATCCACTATTAACTGAAGAAAGCCCGTCCGCTTGCGCGATGAGCCTGTGATGAAGTCATCAGGTTGTCCGAAGTTGCGGACGCAACTGAGCCCGCAGGGTCGCAATAGACCTCGCGGGCTTTAATCTTGAAAAGTGGATTGACTTAAACAGGGAGAAATGGGATAATTCGAGGCGTTTTTCAGGAGAGACTGCAATGGCGGAAATGATTGAATACATCAGTAGGTTGACGGCTACGGAGAAGGTTCAGGCGATGGAACTTCTCTGGGATGCCTTGACTGCCGCCGGGAACGGATATGAATCTCCTGAATGGCATGCCGCCGTTCTTGAAGAACGCGAGCGGCGTATCGCTTCGGGCGAAGCTTCGTTCATGTCGATGGAGGAATCGAAGCGGTGTCTTGCGGAGCGCGCGTATGCAAGTTGAGATTTCAACAGATGCTCATGACGACCTCGCAAGGGGCTACGCCTTCTATGAGCGGCAGGAACAAGGGCTTGGTTCATATTTTGCCGATACGCTCTATTCCGAAATGGAATCTCTTCAGATCTATGCCGGAATACATCCCATACGCAACGGTTTCTACCGTATGCTGACGCATCGCTTTCCGTATTCGGTCTACTACAGGATTGAGAATGAAACCGCAAGAATATATGCGGTTCTCGATAATCGAATGAATCCTGTCAGCATCAGAGCGATGCTCGGCGGTCGCTGACCCCGCATCATACTCCAATCAGCCGTCTAAAATCCGATGACACTTTCCTCATCGGCTGACAGCATAAGGTAAGCATTGCGAGAGTGTGCTATATCCCTGTTGCAACAAGAATGGATGCCGCATGACATTCACGGTAAAATACAGAGCCAAGGACGGTTCGGTCGCAGAGGAAACCATCGAGGCGACTGATCGTGCTGATTGCTTTGCCAAGTGCAGGGCACAGGGAATGGCCGTCGTTGAGTTGAAAGTCGGAAGCGAAAATTCCGGAAGACATTGTCCTACACGTCATGCTCGTCCCACACGTCCTACCGGTAGAAGCCTACGCGCAAAGCTCCTCATCGCTGGCTTCTTGTTGGTTGCCGCTGGAGTTTCCATATGGTTCTGGTGTGAGATGGGGAATCGTACAGCCGAAAAGCTTCCCGTCAATAAGGTAAAAGAACAGAAGACGCAGGTTGTGGACACGAAGCCTGTCGTGAAACCGTCAACGCCGAATGTCGAGAGAAAGTCCGAAGTTTTATCCATGACGAACCAATACCTTAAACGGATTGAGATGGGAGTTGAAGTGGTATCGTCATCAGCGAGGACAAACCAGTCAGGGGCGGTAATCGAAAAACTACGGTTGGCGGATGGCCGTGTTATCGAGAAAGTGACCCCTCCAAAACCGATTTTCGGCAATCCGTCAGATCAGATGATCGCGGTAGCGCTTTCGGCGACTCCAGGTCAAGCCGTCGCTCCGTTCCCGGATCTGGGATCGATAGACGATGATTTCAAAAAGTCCCTGACCATCCCGATAAGGATTGAAGAGGGCGACTCAGAAGAGATAAAAGAGCTTAAGCTAAGGGTGAAGGAAGCGCGCGCCTACATTGCCGCCGAGATCGGGCAAGGGAAAACGGCAAAGCAATGTCTTTATGAATACCGCGAGGAAATGCAGCGCATAGCCGACAGCCACCAGATGGCAATAAACCAGATCGCGACCATGAAAAAGGAAGGTTCAAGTGCGGCTGAAATCTCAGAGTTCCGCACAAGAATCAACGAATATTTCCGGGAAAAAGGCATTGCTGAACTTCCGGAACTAAAAAACAGAAATACAGAGGAGAAAGAATGAAAACGGCAACGATATTGATTTGCATCATTGGAATCATCGGGGGTTCCTTCGGCGCGGACAGCACCGTAACCAAACAGAAAAGGCGCAGGCCGCCGCGTCACCATGCAATGAGTCGTCCTTCCGGAGGTCTTGTCGAGAAGGCCTATTCGGGCAATGTGTTCCGCATCTACAACGCGCAGAATTCCGTCCAGGAAAGCGATATCGCGAGCATGACAAGAGAGATGCGGTTGAACCTGCATCTTCCAATCGAGTACAGGAATGCCGAAAGAAAGGACGGGGTTGATCTGTCGGATGTCATCGGTCTGATGAAGTCAACAGATGGTGTCGGAGCATGTGCGATGCTCGTCATGAGCGATAAATTGCCCATCTTGATGTTTTCCCCCGATCAGCGTTGGGGAATACTCAACGTAGCACCTCTGATGGCAGACAAGCCCTCAGACGAAAAATTCCGGAAGAGATTTGCTAAAGCCTACTGGAATGTCGTTGCGAGAACACTTGGCGCAGGCACCTCAAGTTTTCCGGGATGCGTCGTGATGCCGTTCTCGAATCATAAGGAACTTGATGCGATCACGGCAACGCGTCCGTGTCCCGAACCTCACAACAAAATTATTGATACAGCAGCAAGATACGGAATTGGCATGCTTAAAATAAACACCTACAGAAGAGCATGTGAAGAAGGTTGGGCGGCAGATCCCACAAACGCAGTCCAGAAGGCAATCTGGGATGAGGTTCATGCTATGCCGACATCTCCGATTAAGATAAAGCCAGAGACAAAGAAGGTTCGGGAGTAATTAGTCGTTAGTGATTAGCCTCTTCTGTTCCCTCGTACAATGAAATACACCTACGCCTATAAGACATCTGACGGCATACGCCATGAGGATTCGATGAACGCCGCTTCTCGGGAAGAGGTGTTCGCTGAACTTCGTAAGCGCGGCATAAAAGCTATCAAAGTCGTAGCGGCAGACGGCAGTAAGGCCAACGGTGAGGTGCGGGGCGTTCGCAAACGCGCTGTGGCGGCTCTTGTTGCGCTTGCGGCGGTTTGCGCGGGTGTTGTAGCGTACTTCGGAGGAACGCGCACAGCGACGGTTGTAGCCGCCAATTCTGCGATATCCTCGCCGCGCCATCAGATATACGGCGATCCTGCGATAATGGAGCCTATCGAACGCGGCGATTTCGGCGGCATTCTGCCTCGCGAGGGAGATAAGATGCTTGCGATCTTCGCTCAACCCGGCAAGTTGATGTGTGCCAAGGGAGTGAATCCAAGGCGGTTGAATCAGAAGCTTTTTCCATCATCAGCAGATAATGGTAGGGCGGCTTGTCCTCAAGCCGCCGAGCGGCGCGTTGGGGACAACGCGCCCTACCAAAATGCGGCGCAGGTTTTTGAGGCGTATGCGAAGAAGGAACTTGGTGCTGACAAGGATATTCAAATTGCCGCCGACGATTCACGCGAAGTCAGGGAGTTGAAGCAGATCGTCAACGGTATGCGTGAGGAAATGCGCGAGTACCTCGCTAATGGCAACGGTACGCCGCGCTCCTACTGGCGGCGGCTCAATGAACGCACACTTTCCGAGATGCAAATCTACGAACGCACCCGCCGCGAACTTGAAAAAGAAACTCGCCCTGAAATCTGGGAGCAGAAAAACGAATCCCTCCGCATCTTAGGCTTACGGACAATCCCCGCTCCGAACGAGTGATTATTTCGCAAGAGTTTTTAGAAAATCAATCAGCTTGCCGACAACTTCGCTTGGCTCAATCATCAACCAATTCGCTTTAGCTGTGGATAATCGGCGCATAAATTGGCGCGACGAGAAAACATCTGACAATATCGCAATGATATCGTTAATATTGTTAGGCTGGATTTTCTTGTTTGAGCAAATCAATGTATTGAAACAAAAACTAAGCTTTTGCAAATCTACCTTTTCGATTAGATAGTACATATCAAAAATGTCTTTCGGTCTCGTCGAGAGTGTCCGATGGCGCAATAGGCTAAGGAGTTTTTCTGTGAAAATCTGTTCGTTGGGATTCACGAAAAGTTCTGCTGATTCTGATGCAGAGGTTAATTCAAAAAGATAATCAACTTGTTCTATCTCTTTGTGGGTATGCACACCTATATCCAATTTAGTACGAATTGGTGATGTAAGACTGCTGTCTGAAACATCCAGGTATATCCGCTTCCCGCGGTAATCATCATGCCGCAGTTCAGAAACCGTTCCGAATTGAGAAATTCTTATTCCCGGAAGGCAATTTAGTTTTCTTACAAAGCGTTGGACTGACAGATCAGAAATAGAGCGATGGATGAAAGCAATGTCCATATCCATTGTTGTACGTCGAATGTCATTCGTGATATGGCTCATCACAACACCGCCTTTAATTGTGCTGTGAGCCTTGAAACCACATCTGTTCATCGCCAATAAAATCGCATCATGCGCAACTTTCGCCTGCGCCGCCGCGAGTCGATAACCTTGCGATACCAAGCTCTCAATCTGACCTCTTAACGATTCCATCAGAATACCTCCTCATACAATATACGCTCAATCATATTTCGCTTCGGGAAATGCGGCAAATATTGACCTATTTTTTCCATTGAAAGAGAATTTCCTTTTGCCCGAAACGATAGGATAACTTCCTTGTAAAGTTCTGGTGGGAGCTTTGACTTCATTCGCGCCGTTTCTATCAGAAGCCGTTCAAGATTATAGGTACGAACTTTATCACCGCAGTATTCAATTTCTGTAATACCAATTGAATGTATCTCATATGGAACATAATACTGCTTTATTCGCGAATCGGGAATTGCCATCGCGTTTGACCGTGTCGCAAGATGATACATATCAGGAATGACATCAGTAAGGTCGTGGTAAAAATAAGCGCTATCAAGCGTCAGAATCGCCTTGGGGTATTTGAATTGTATCACCTCTAATTCCGACACATGCTCGCTATCAGAATATACGCCAGGTTCGACCTTTTTTATAAGGCCTTTTTCGATCGCTTTGTCGATCTGATAGGCTGAACCAAACCGCTGGCGGCAATCTTTATATGAAAAATACATTTTACCTCTCCAAGGTGAAAAACAATCTTTTACCTTGATTTGGTATAAATTATACCATAGCCCCATGTCGCAAACAAGAGGGGCAAATTCAAATTACTCGTCGCCGATCCGCCAACGGCAATGGTACGCCACGCTCCTACTGGCGGCGGCTCAATGAACGCACACTTTCAGAGATGCAGATCTACGAACGCACCCGCCGCGAACTTGAAAAAGAAACACGCCCTGAAATCTGGGAGCAGAAAAACGAATCCTTGCGCATTTTAGGCCTACGGACTATCCCCGCTCCGAATGAGTGACTTCGTACTACTACGATAGAGGTTGAACGCTTTTAGAATAGCGCATAGTTATTTTCGCCGCGCATTTGCGCGCTTGCGAAGAATGTTAAGCGACTCCTCTCGCGAGAAATGACGATTGTCGGTTTCACACAATTCATCAACTCGCTTAAGTTCATTTAGCACTCGCCCAGAGAGTGATTCCTGCACACCATCAAACTCTGCCAAAGAAGTTTCATCCAACAGCATACTACACCGTCTAACCGTAACGATGTAGCAGATATCATTGATGTGGCGATAAATCAATCTGAAATTCTTATGAACAAGTATTTCAAGGTATGGAGCATCAGGAAATTCTGGCAGGCGATGACCCATATCGGGAAAATCGGCCAATCCTTCCGCTTCTGCGAAAATGTCATTCGCCCAATTCCATGCAACTTCAGAAGAGCATGATTGCTCTGCAATAAAGCGGGTCTGCTCCCTCATGCGGTCAAGCGCATGGTCTGACCATTTCACGATAGCCTTCAGATAGAAACTCCAAGATCGGATGCGATGGCACGACGAACATCGTCTGTTGAATGTACACGCCCGGCGGCAATATCCTGTTCGCCCTTGTAAATATCCATCATCAAATCAAGTTTATCAACGAGTTGCTGATAATCAGCAACATCAAGAAACACATTAGCCGCTCGACCATTTTGTGTAACAACAATAGGCCGATGCGTCGCCTTTGTTTGAGACATCAAGCGCGTCATATCCGCCCTAAATGACGAGAGCGGAACTATATCCTCGGCATAATTTACATTTACCATATAGAAAATCTCTTTAAATTCTTTACAAAATAGTTTAACATATTCTGTAATGAAGTACAACCGACCTTTTTCACTGGAGGTTCCCCAATTTTTTTGCGGCTGGCGGGACGGCCCCGAGCCGAGCACAGTTCACGCACTGGCGGCACGAAAAAAGTCACCTCTTCTGGATGATCTTCGCTATAATGCGAAGTGCTAACACAAACAAAAGAGGTGATGGCATGTATGATACCACAATAGCCGCAAAACTTCTCAGCCAGCTTGAATCTTTTTTGGGGAGGATTTCTCCCCATTTCCACAAGCCCACAGTCCGTTTCATCGGTGACATGATCTACGGAATCATGGTGGAGAAAGACATCAAGCTCTCGTCCATCGTACGGGCGCTGAAGGACAAAGCCACCCCAAAAAAGGTCGAGGACAGGCTCAGCCGGATGCTCTCCGCAAAAGGGCTTGAAGAGAACCTGCACGACGCCATCGCCGAGGA
>SUVZ01000172.1 GCA_015061765.1 Lentisphaerota bacterium | reverse complement strand
TGCCGGCATGGTCCGTGACGATCAGACGCACCGGAAGCCCCTTCGGATCTATCTGCAGAACCTCGTAGTTCCTGTCGAAAATGGGCTCATTGGTCTCAGTGGCGCGGCGGCCTACCACAAGGTCCAGCGCGGCGGCGGACCCCATCAGTTCCGCGAACCTAAGAGCGAACGCGGGATTGTGGAACCGCTCCGGAAGCACCTTGTCCGAGGCGATGCCTGGCACATACTGCCTGACATAGTAGTACGCACGTATCGTCGCGCCGTGGTACTGGTTGTTGCCGGTATACTTCTCGGTGAACTGACCGAAGCCCACATTCCGCGGCAGACTCATCCCCAGCTGACGGCAGGCAAGCCTGCGGTCAAGAATATAGTCGGAATACGTGTCGGACTCGATGATCGCAGTGAGCATATCCTTGCCTTCATCGAGGTGTTCGGCGATGCCCCATTTCTGGAATCGGATGATGAACACGCGCGATATCGGCTCGCCCAGCTCCTTGTACTGGACGATGTAGACGCCTGAACGGCGCTCATTGGCAACTGGCGTACGCGCCATGGAACGCGGAATGCGTCCTACATTGACGTACTCGACGGACCCGAAAAGCCTCAGCAGGTTGAAGATGATGGAACGCACCCTGAGATCGCAGAGCTCGGCAAGGGCCGGATCCTGCGTACGGTTGTATTCGTCGTATATGGAATCGAATATCAGTTTTCCGTTATCGACCCTGCATCCGGGAAGCCATTCGATGTTGCGGTAGAACTCGGGGCTTATGCCGTGAATGAGATCGCGGTCCCCGACATCCGTCACGAACGCCTTCCGCGACAGCACCTCACCCATCTCGGCCTTCCACACGAGATTCGATTTCGGATCCTCGTCCCGGAGCTCCGGCGGCATCTCCATGCGCCAGGCCAGCTCGATCTTGGCTACGGCGGCGCGCAGCTGCACGTCAGACACGGACTTCACGTCGAGATCGGCGAACATCTTGCGGATGTCGGGGTTCAATGTAGGCGGAAAGAGATCGACCATCGGCATCCCAAGCCGGTTCCTGGAGTTGAGACCGTGTACGATCTCCTCGATCTGGGCACGGAACGCACCGTCGGGAAGTCTGCTCACGGGGAGATACGTGCCCACCGTGAGATAGCGGGTTCCCGTGTTTCCGTTGTAGTAGTATATCTGCTCGTTCTCGATCGCCGTACGGCCACGCATGATGAGACGGTCCGTCTCCTCGCGGGCCTTCGCATCACGCGCCATGCGCCAGTTCTCGCCACGCGCCCGGAGCGCGTCACGCACCCTCTTCGCATGCGTATTCAGGAAACGGATCTGGCGCTTGGAAACAACCTTCTGCAGCTCTTCGTCCGCCATGAACGCAAGGTCCATGCGGTTCGGGTCAGGACGTATCAGCACGACATTCTCGAAGAAAACAAGGTCCACAGAAGAATCAAGGAGCCTTCCGATCTCGACGGACGTGAGAGCCGGCCGGCCTTCGGCGGCGCGAACGCGGTTCACCTCGCCGACCCATGCCTGACGCTGCATTGCATGGGTGCCGGGGATGGTGACCAGCCCAGGATGCTCCCGGGAGATGAAAATGGAGCCGGAGCGGGACTTGAGATGCCCATCCTCTCCCTTCGCGAATATCGGATCGCCAAGCGTCATCATCGTCAAACCGCCTTTCTTGCGCTTTCCAGCGTGTTCCACAGGAGCATCGTGATCGTCATCGGGCCCACCCCGCCCGGGACCGGCGTGATTGCGGACGCGACCTCTGCGCACGAATCGAAGTCGGCATCGCCGCAGAGCCTGTAGCCCTTGGGGTGAGTGGCGTCCGGAACGCGGTTCACGCCGACGTCAATCACCACCGCTCCTTCCTTGAGCATGTCGCCCGTAAGGGTGTTCGGACGGCCCGCCGCAACGACTACAACGTCTGCTGTGCGGGTGAACGCGGCGACATCCCTGGTGCCTGTATGGCACATCGTCACCGTGGCGTTCACGCTCTTGCGGGAAAGAAGCGCGGCGACAGGCTTGCCGACGATATTCGACCGGCCGATCACAACCGCATGCTTGCCGGACAGATCCATCCCGGTCACCTCGATCAGCTTGATGATGCCATGCGGAGTGCAGGGCAGGAAGCAGTCGTCGCCGATGAGCATCTTTCCGACGTTCACCGGCGTAAAGCCGTCCACGTCCTTCTCGGCGGCGATGGAGTCGATTACGCGCTTTTCGCTGAACCCTTTCGGAAGCGGAAGCTGCACGAGAATGCCGTGGATGAGAGGGTCGGCATTGAGCTTCTCGATCTCGGCGATGAGCTCGTCCTCGGAAATCGTCGCGGGAAGCCTTATCTCGCGCGAAAGCATCCCCGCCTCGCGGCAGGCCTTCTCCTTGGCGGTCACGTAGGATACGCTCGCCGGATTGTCTCCCACGAGAATCACCGCCAGACCCGGCGTCACGCCCTTGGCTTCCTTGAGCTCCGCAACGCCGCGGGCTATCTCCGCGCGCGTATCCGCCGCCAGTTTCTTTCCGTCGATGATCTGTGCCTTCATTTTGTATCCTCTCGTTGTAAACTCTGCTTTCAATATGCGCGACACAGGAACAGGTACAAAGCGCCTGGACCCAATGTGTCAATCATATTGCCCGATATTATAGCATACCGGACAGAATATGGTTCCATTAGTCTGCTCACCTTGGGCCTCGGTTGAACGGCTCCAGGATGCTTCACGAACCTGCCGATTCCTCACTCATCGTGGCCGTACTCGACTGGGAACCAGGTACGGTAATAATTGTCCCGCGTCCAGGTGTTGCCGGCGGAGGCATAGTCGCAGAAATTGACCGTGGTCTTCAGCGCGGCCTCGGGGTTTTCGTGATGAGAGCCAATTGCAAGCGTCGCAGAGAACGCCATCCAGATGTCATCGGACGGAGTGCGTACGGGCGCAAAACATTCAATCAGATGGCCTTTCCCGAGATCGCCCCTGCGCAACGGTTCGGTCAGGTCACCGTCGGCAAAACGGCTGTCCCGGGCAAGAAGCACCGGTCCACGGGTGAACGCCACGCTGTGGTCGAGCTCATGCGTGACGACAGGCATGTCGAATTTGATTTCGATGATGTCCCCAAGTCTCCATTCATGCTCCACGACAAAGTATGTGCCACTCTTCACTCCCGCAAGTGCCTGTCCATTGAGCTTCACGACCGTATTTGCGCTCCAGGCGGGGATGCGAAGCCTGAGCGGCACCACTCCGACGCTTTCCGTATGGCTGACAATCCGCGCCATGTCCATTCGCGGATACAGCGAATACATGTCGAACGCGACCTTCCTGCCGTCGGACAGTTCACCCTTGGCCAGTGCAGATGCGTAGAAATTGAATTCCACCGCATTCCCCTTGGCTCGGAAGAACTTTTTGAGGAAGCACAGGAAACCGCGCGGACCATTCGCCGTGCAGCAGTCGGTGTGCATATAACAGTGATGCTGTCCGTGCCAGCGGTTTCCAGAAAGCGGAGTGTAGCCAGCGAACTCGGAACCGTCCGCCTTCATGGCCGCGAGGTAGGCATTGTAGAAGGTGCGTTCGATCTGATCGGCCCATTTCGGGTCGCCGGTAATGTCGAGCAGTTTTTCGCAGAATCGCATCCAGGTTGTGGTCACGCATGTTTCCTGCAGCCGCCAGTACGGCAGATGTTGCTTGCGCGCGCCGTGGAACCACGCCTCCGACGAAGCGCTACCACCCGCAAGATTCACCTCTTCCTTTATGATGTCCTCTCCGGTTTTGATCGCCGCCTCGAAAAGATCTTTGCGCCCGGTGACTTCGTAATATTCCAGAAATCCCTGATAACAGCTCATCATCTCGTAGGCCTTCGAACGCCCGTATTTGCACACGTACGCCCATTTGCGGCCAGAATCGTAGTCCTTTTCGTTGCGGTCCGCGACAGACACCCCCTTAAGTGCGAGATCGAGAAGGCGCGGTCCCTTGGACGGTTCGGTCATGCCTTTCACGATGTATGTCGCGAAATCGAGGAACCGGACTTCTTTCGTTCGCCTGTAGAGCCACATGACCGGCTCGAGAACCGATGAGCTGGCATACCCCGACCAGTTCCCCGTCTGCCACAGTTCACGGCCGCGTCTGCCACCGGGTCCGATTTCGGCGATCAGATAATCGCAGAGACGGCGACATGCGGCGAGAGCCTTTTCGCTTTTGGTGTAGTCGTAATAGTGGAGAAGCCCCATCATGGTGTACTTCATTCCCCATACATCCCAGCCATCGCCGCACCTGAGCTCGTCAGGGTAATTGCCGATATATCCGCACTCCTCCTGCGAAGCGAGCATACGCTCCACACCGCGGTCGACATCGGCCTTCAGCCTGGGCGAGAAACGATAGCTTAGATATGGCATAGCCGAATGCATGTATTTGCCCCAGAACTCCGTCTGCCACCGAAACCGACGCTCCGTCTTTTCAAGGAACGGCGCGGTGATGTAATCGACATCGGTACCGACGACATGCCGCTCAATCATGGAATCCAGACGTTTCCCCAGATATCCCTTCAGCTGAACATTCCCGACCTCTCCTGCGCAGACCACCGATACGGCGGCCGAGAAGGTGACGCACATTATGTTTCTGTAAAGTTCCTCTTTCTTTGTCACGGCCTCAGCCCTTTCCTCTAATTTTAAGAGATATCCTTTTAATTAACTCAACCGGTCCAACAAGTTATCAAATTTGATTGAATTGGTCAAATTCCTGAAGAATGCAATGTCATTTCCAGAAGTAAATGCAAGTTCCACTTGCATTTACTTCTGGAAATGACACGTCAAAAAAAAACCAGGAATGGAACAAAGCCATGAACAACTCAAAACACCCTTTTGATATAATTCGCACACCTAAATGAAGGAGTTTAGAACTATGAGCAGTATCGCAAAGAACATTCTCGAAAAAATCGGCGGCTCTCCGCTGGTCGGGATATCGGACAGGCTTAACAAAGGCGGCGCGCGCGTACTCGCCAAAGTCGAATACTTCAACCCCGGCGGAAGCGTCAAAGACCGCATCGCCCTGGCGATGATCGACGCGGCGGAAGAGTCCGGCGCCCTCAAACCCGGCGCGACCATCATCGAGCCGACGAGCGGCAACACCGGCGTAGGGCTTGCGCTCGTATCGGCGGTAAGAGGATACCGTCTCATTTTAACCATGCCCGAAACGATGAGCGTCGAGCGGCGCAAGCTCGCCGCCGCCTACGGCGCCGAAATTGTCCTCACACCCGGAGAGGCCGGAATGAAAGGCGCGATCGCCAAGGCGGAAGAGCTGCGCGACGCCACCCCGGGAGCGGTCATTCTGCAGCAGTTCGAGAACCCCGCCAACCCGGCATTCCACTACCGCACGACCGGCCCCGAAATCTGGGAGGCGACCAACGGCGAAATCGCGGCGTTCGTATGCGGCGTCGGCACCGGCGGCACCGTGACGGGCACGGGGAAATTCCTCAAAGAGCGGAATCCTGCCGTGAAGATCATCGCCGTCGAACCCGACACGTCCGCAGTCCTTTCGGGCGGACAGCCGGGCCCTCACAAGCTCCAGGGGATAGGAGCGGGATTCGTGCCGAAAGTGCTAGACACCTCGATTCTCGATGAAGTGATCCCGGTCACGGCAGAGAACGCCGGCGATACGGCGCGTTCCGCCGCCGCGAAAGAGGGCCTTCTTGTCGGCATCTCCTCGGGTGCGGCGCTATGGGCGGCGCTTGAACTCGCCAAACGCGCGGAATTCGCGGGCAAGACGATCGTCGCCCTTCTCCCCGACACGGGCGAGCGCTATCTTTCAACCTGGCTGTACGAGTGATAATGTTGCCGACTTGCAGATTAATGACCGTATTTGTCAGGATCATCACGGCGAATGACGCCTAAAGTACCATTCGCCGTTCTTGTCGGCACCGTCATTTACACCGCCTCATTTTGCAAACGCACATCCAGCCGGACGGTCTCGTTCGGCTGATAGACGACCTGGTTTTTACCCGTGCTCATATCATACTGATTTTACAACGAAATGCTAATTTCTCTCCGTTTGAAGCTTCTTACCACCGCATTTTGCAAAATGCGGTGGTAGCCAACAGCCTTATCATTTCAGTCTGCGAATAACTCGCGTCATAACTTCGCCTAAATTATTCATAACATCGTCCGCCAAAAACCGTAATATAAAATACCCGTTTTCTTGCAATAATTCATCTTTTCTCCTATCCCGTCGATAAGCATCTCTATCTGCGAAATGATGACTGCCGTCTATTTCGACTGCCAGTTTATTCCGCTCTGAAATAAAATCCACTTCCATTTCCGGATTTCCGCCAAACGGTATCGGCAATCGCGCATTAAGAAGGAACTTACCCTTGGTTTCCGGCGTAGATTCCAAATGCCTAAAGAAAAACCGCTCTACGGCGCTGCGTGCCGATTCGTCATCTATAATCCCTGAATCACTTGGACTGACACCTTCCATCGTCTCCGCAGCAAAAACAAAAAGATCAATTTCCTCAGCCGAAACACCCTCGCGCAGAATCCTCCGCACGGTCTCGGAATATTTTTCCTCTAAACGCTTCTCTCGAATAAGCGAAACATTTGACGGCAAGCCGGACACCGTTGAAATCGGCATCGTTATCTCATAGCCGAGCGCTTTATATCCTGCGCACCGCTTGTTGAACATTCGGGCGAACATTTGGACATTAGTATCAGCATAATCATATATCCGCACTTCGCGCTTTCCGGCATGACGGCGATGAAGACGTCCGGCATACTGGGTCAGCCGCCCCTTCCATGAAATCGGCAAGGCAAGAAAGAGCGTATCAAGACGCGCATCATCAAACCCTTCTCCCAAATACGAACCTGTTGCAAGAAGAACGCGCGGCGACTCATCAGAAATGGAAGAGCGTTTTTCCTCAAGCGCTCTTATTTCCCTTGCTCCCATCCCGCCGTGAAGCACCAGGAGATTTTCAACTTTCCCCGCCAACATTTTTTCCAGCGACTCCAAATGCTTCCGCCTCTCGGTCAACACAACCGGAGAACGGCCCTCTGCTATAACACCAAGCACATCACGTACGATCATCTCATTACGGCGGGCATTGACGATCAATTCCTCTATCAGAAGGGAATAAGACGGCTTTTCGTTTTCTTGCCGAGCGAAACCAGACTCGAAGCCTGTCAATCTCACATTTACACGATGATCAAAATGCTCAAATGCCGCCATCGCTTTCGGGTCGACTTTGTGGCGCAATGGCCCGCATTGCATTTGAATAATCGGATGCAACCCATCTCTTCGCACCGGTGTCGCCGAAAGTCCGAGAACATACTTCCCCGTAAATACGTTTGTAACGGCTTCAAACGATGTGGCAGGAACACCGTGACACTCATCGACAATCAACTGCCCGTAGCTGCCCACGATCTCTTTATTGACCGATCCCTTTCGTACCAGGCTTTGAATAAGCGCAACGTCTATCTTGCCCGTATACTTGCGCTTGCCTCCTCCCCATACGCCGATTTCCTTTTTAGGAATATTAAGAAATTGCGATAACCGTTCCACCCACTGACTCATAAGTGGCTTTTTATTGACGAGGATCAGCGTATTTGTTTTACGCGCGGCGATCATCCACGCCGAGAGTACGGTTTTAC
>SUVZ01000171.1 GCA_015061765.1 Lentisphaerota bacterium | reverse complement strand
GCGGCTCGTCTCTTGGTGCGTCGCGAGGATGTGCTGGCAGACGGATTCGCCGAACGAGTGCGGATCGTGTTCCGGCCCGACCTTGAATGCCGCAGTTTCCATGAGGTAACAAAGGCGTATCTTGGTGAAGCCGGGATAGTCTCGCGCATCGACGGCAATGTGCATCTTGATGTGCAAGGCGGTGAATTCCACGCCGAACCGCAATGGTCGTATTCGGTTCCGCATCCGGACGAGGCGGAGCGCGGTCAGGAGCCTTGCGGCGATCTCTATTCGCCGGGATGGATATCGTGCGATTTCACGCCCAGCGACAGCGCAGCGATCGTCTGCCGGTTTGGCGACACGAAGGGGTTCGCGGATGATGCATCGCCCGCAAATGTTCCGGAGGGGGAAACGCTTCCGCTTGCGGATGCGTTGCATGAGGCGATGGAACTGTTCCTTGTCCGGCGGAACGGAAACAAGACCGTCATCGCTGGATATCCGTGGTTTCTGGACTGGGGGCGCGACACGTTCATCTTCCTGCGTGGTGCGATTGCCGATGGACGCCTGGACGATGCGGAAAAGATCCTTGCGGCATTTGCCGCGTTTGAAGAGAACGGCACATTGCCGAACATCATCTACGGCGAGACGGCCGGGAACCGCGATACCGTCGATGCCCAGCTCTGGTTTGTGTTGTGCGTAAAGGAGTGGACCGCGAAGGTCGGCGGCAAACGCCGCACGGCGCAGAAGTTGTTCCGCAGTACAGTCGAGTCGATAGTGGAAAACTACGTGAAGGGCACTCCGAACGGAATTCACGTGGACAAGGATTCCGGTCTTGTTTGGACGCCGTCGCACTTCACTTGGATGGATACGAACTATCCGGCGTGCACTCCTCGTTGCGGATATCCGGTGGACATTCAGGCGATGTGGATAGCCGCGTTGCGTTTCGTGGGCGGCGAATGGAACGCGCTTGCGGACAGGGCTTCGGAAAGCGTGATGCGCTACTTTGCCGGAAACGAAGGCTTTGCGGACTGCCTAGATGCTTGGAACGGAGAGCCAGCGGCGCAGGCGGCAGCGGATTTTTCGGTGCGTCCCAACCAGCTGCATATCGTGACCCTTGATGCTGTAACGGATATGGATATGGCGCGCAGGATCGTCGATTCCTGTGAGCGTCTGCTTGTGCCGGGCGGAATAAGGTCGCTCGCGGCGGTAGACTCGAAATACTGTGGATGCTATTCCGGCGACGAGGATTCAAGCCGCAAGCCCGCCTACCACAACGGTACGGTATGGGCATGGCCTATGCCGCTCTATGCCGAGGCGGCTGTAAAGTGCGGAAGGCTCACTGCGGCGCAGGCTGGATCGTTGCTTGCCGGCGTTGTGGAGAACATCAACACAGAATGTCTGTGTCATGTGTCCGAGATTGCGGATGGTGATGCGCCTCATGCGCAGAAGGGTTGTCGCGCCCAGGCCTGGAGCGTTTCCGAGTTTCTCCGGGTTCTTCTGCTTATTGGAGTGCGTACTGACCTTTTAAAAAGTTGATACTGACCCTCTGCGAAGTCCGTACAGACCCTTTGCACTGCCCATACAGCCCCTCTGAATTGCCCGTACAGGACAATCCATTTAGGCATACAGGGAAAGTGCTTAGGGAGTACCGGAGAATTTGCTTCCCTATACAGGACAAATTGCACTAAAACGGTAGGGTGGTCACATCGCGATGCTTTATAGGAGCAAAGAAGGGTGTGTCCCTTCGGGGCGTTAACTATCGTTGGTGCATTTACTTTGGAAAAAGGGCAAATTGCAGTAGATTATTAAGGTAGTTTTTGAGATTGACTGGAAGTTTAGACTGTGATACCATAAGAGCCAATCAGTTGAAAAAAGGAAGGCTATATTCCATTACATTAACTTGCAAGGTAGAGGATTTTATGAGTTTTAAGGTTTTTTCGATTTTTCTGCTTTGCGCAGGGTTGCTGTTCTCATGCACTGCTGAAGCTGACTCTGTCTCTTGCATCGTTTCGGGTTCAACAGTCAGAGATGCGGCGGCAAGTGCCATGTCCGCCGAAGCCATTTCTTTTGATACGGTCGCGTGTGCGCAAAGCTCGTCCTTGGCTGTTTCTGAACTTGATTCGGTTACAGCCGATTCGGAAGCATCTGCCGGAGTAAATCTCAACTCGCTATCGGTTGGGTTTATGTTTATTTTCAGATAGGTCAACGAAAGGAATCAATAAAATGGCATCCAAAATCAATTTATCCGCTGTCGCAGTTTTGGCGGCAGGAATCGTAGGTGCGACACCGAGTGTATCTAATGTTGCCATGGTTCAGGATCCTGGATCACGAGTTGTTACGGTAACATACGACCTTGGAACGGAAACTGCAATCGTCACGCTGGATATCACGACCAACAATGTCTCAATCGGTGCGGAGAACATTTCCTATCTTTCTGGTGACGTAAATAAAAAGGTTATGGGTGGCTCTGGCAAGAAGTTGACCTGGAAGCCGGATAAGTCTTGGAACGGACATCTCATCAAGGATGGCTCTGTGAAGGCGGTAGTCAAGGCTTGGGCGACAAATTCGCCGCCCGATTATATGGTCGTCGATTTGACTGGTACTGTCGAACCGCGTTTCTATACGTGTGAGGCGGCGCTTCCTGGCGGGCTCCTTTCCAACAACTATTACCGCACGACAGCAATGGTGATGCGCCGCATTCCTGCCGATTGCATCACTTGGACTATGGGCAATTCCGGAAATGAAACAGGAACTGACGCCACCTGGGTGACAGCTAATCGTGAATGGCAGCATACGGTGACAATGGATCATGACTATTACATGGGCGTCTTTGAAATGACGCAGGGACAATATTACCATGCGCTTGGAAAGAGGCACTATAAAGAAACAGATAATAATGATAGGTCCCAAGATCTCTTCGATGAGGTGGACTGGGAGTTGCGTCCGCTCGATAATGTGCGCTATGTTGAGGTGCGCAATAATGTAACGCCTTACGCTTACAGTGGCTCGTTCAAGACGTATGACTATCCTGCCGAACCAAAGTCGGATTCCATTATTGGGGGACTCCGTTCGAAAACTGGCATTATGTTTGAATTGCCTAGTGAAGCTGAATGGGAGTATGCCTGCCGAGCTGGAACTGGTGAAGGGTTCTGGAATGACGGAAGTCGTATCTCGGCAAGCACAAAGTGCCCGAATCTGCCTGGACGTGTATCTTACAACGGCGGCACCCCAGTTGAAGGAGATGAAAACTTTGGTGTAGAGGATAAGCACAAGTGGACTTCCAAGAACGGTACGGCTATTGTCGGTAGTTATGCGCCGAATAAATGGGGACTGTATGATATGCACGGTAATGTGTGGGAATGGTGCAATGATTTTTGGGTGCAAGATATTTCCGCCTATAAGGATTATCTTTCTTCCGGTGCTGCCAATGCTTACGGAGATTTTCTTGCCGACAAGACAACTCAATCGCCCAGGAGCCGTGTGAGAAGGGGTGGATGCTGGGCGAATGATGTCAGCTACTGCCGTAGCGCCCATCGTAATTATGAGGGTCAGTATTCTCATGATAACATTGGTCTCCGTCTCGTATGTCCGGTAGGTATTCCATGATTACGCGCAGGGGTTTCATAGCTTCAGGATCGGCGATTGCACTAGCCGATTCTTTCGATGTGTTTGGCAAGGATGGCGTTGCTCCAAATCTTCGCATAGGAGTTCTTTCCGATCCGCACATGAAAGGCGAGGGGACGGATGGACCTCTGGAAAAGGCGCTTCGCATCTTTGACCGCATGAAAGTGGATGCTGTCGCTTGTTGCGGGGACTTGGCTACAAGCGGATTAGTGCACGAGCTTGAACGGGTTGGAGCGGTCTGGAATCGGGTGTTCCCCAATGGACGCCGTTCTGATGGTGCGCCGGTCGCTAATCTTTTAATCTATGGCGATCACGATATGGGAGGCTATGCGTGGATAGAGTCGAAGGGACTGCTTCCCGATGACGAATTGAAGCGATTGTCCATCCCCAACAATGATCCTGCCGCGCTTTGGGAACGTTGTTTCCATGAAAAGTGGTCGCCGGTTGTCGTCAAGGAGGTCAAAGGCTATCATTTCATTCTGGCGCATCATCCTCTGCACAGCAAGGAAACCTGTTCGGGAAGCTTCATTCCAGGTGTAAAAGAGGCTCTTCAGGCATATCGCTCGAAGTTGGTTGGTGATAAGCCGTTTTTCTACCTCCAGCATCGTCTGTTGAAGGGCACTGTTGCAGGGAAAATCGCATGGGGTCAGGATACCGGCGGCATAACAGAGATGCTTAAAGAGTTCCCGAACTGCTTTGCGATGATGGGGCATGGGCATGTCGCCTGCACTGACGAGCGTTCAATATGGCAAGGGGAGTTCACTGCACTGGAAGTTCCGAGCGTCCGTTATTGCGTGCCTTTCACAGGTTGCGAAAACAGCCCGAGCCTTCCGGCAGGAACTCCGAATGAGAAGGAACGGCGCAAGGATATGCTGATGTCCCCAATTTTGGCGCGTGATGCACGGCAAGGCTATGTCATGGATGTTTATGACCGGCGCATCGTTATCCATCGACTTGATTTCGTGTATTCTGAAGGTGAAAGGATTGCTGCTGATTGGGTCGTGCCTTTGCCATTGGGAAGAGTAAGCCCGTATGCATATGACGTAAGGGCGGCAAAGGAAATAGCTCCGCAGTTTCAGGAGGGGGCGATTGTGCGGTCGCGTCGCATAAAGGGCAGTACGCGTGGTAAAAAGCCTGTTGAATGTGTGGAGGTTACATTCCCTTCTGCATGTTCAAACGGGGATGCACCACGGGCAAATCGCTATGAAGTGACTGCTAAATGCGAAGATGGTAGGGCTGTTGTAAGGGAGGTCTTTTCTCCTAAGTGCTACCTGCATGAAGATTTTGACGGTGGGCGGGTGAAGTGTCTCTTTTCGGTAACGGAACTTTCCGGGAAGATTGAGAACGTGCACTTCTCCGTGCGCCCGGTTGGAGCGTTTGGTGCGAAGGGGAAGCCGATATCATGAGTGCGTTTCATCGCCTTGCAGCAGATTCTGATGGACGCTGGTGGGTTTTCGATGGTGCTGGTCGGAAAAAGATAGTAACGGGCGTTGATCATGTCCGTTACACAGGGTTTTATTCTGATGTTCTAGGCTATGCTCCGTATGGACGGAACAACGATTCCCGATATCCCAGCCGTTCGGCTTGGGAACGCGCTGCGTTGAAGCGAATCTGTGATTGGGGATTTACGGCACTGGGAACTGGATGCGATGCGTCGTTGTATGGGCGGGAAGGACTGCTGTACAATGTACCGCTTTCCTTTGGTCACCATCTTTGCAGGCAGAAGGATCCTGATCTTTGGATTGTGCCTGAAAACCGTGCGCCTTGTTCGTACATACCTAATATGTTCCATCCTGGATTTGCGGAGTATGCAGATAGGCGCGCAAAGGAACTGTGTTCAAGCCGTCGAAATGATCTGAACTTGTTTGGATACTTTCTCGATAATGAACTTGTATGGTGGGGTAAGGACAAGGCCCGTCCCCTAGCAACGGGATTGTACGATACAGTTGCAAAGTTGCCGCCAGCCCATACTGCGCGTAAAGCATTGGAAACGTTCAAAAAGAGGCATGGTGAGGATAAAATTGGATTTCTCGCATTTGCTGCCGAAACCTACTTTTCGGTGCTGTGCGCTGCAGTTCGTCGGCATGACCCGAACCACTTGATTCTTGGAGTACGATTTGCAGGTTTCAACGGGGCGCATCCTGTTGTTATAAAGGCGTGCGGTCGGCACTGTGATGTTGTTTCGGTAAATTCCTATCCGCGTGCCGATCTTGATCGGAATGTTGTGGAAGCTTGGAAGGGTGGACGCTATCAGAATATTGCAAAGCTGTTGAATTGGCTTCATTCCTTATCCAAAAAGCCTGTTTTGTTGACTGAATGGAGCTTCATGGCGCTTGATTCGGGATGTCCGTGCACTTATGCGACAGGTCAGAGGTTCAATACTCAGGCCGAACGCACAGCGGCATCGGAACTTTTCGTGCGTACAGTCCTTTCGGCGAAAGGTGTTGTCGGCTACAATTTCTTTGCTTGGATGGACGATCCAAAGGAAGGGACGAGCCGTACATGCCCTGAGAACGGAAACTACGGGCTGGTATCGATAAATGATGAACCGTATGCGCAGATGACAGAAATGTTCAAGAATGTGCATAGTCAGGTCGCAGAGATTCACTGTCAGCCACCGCCTCAGGAACGCAAGGTGGCGTTGTTGCGCACTATGTCAACTGCTGAACGCTTTCGTGTGCAGGCGGCAAAGGCGACGAAAGGTCGCGTAGGGTGCGATATTTTGCCTTATAGGACGCTTATTCTCACTGGTTGCGGATTTGAGGCGCAGGCGGAAAAGGGTAAGTCGGCGTTTCTTTCGGTGGTTCGCCTTGATGAGGAAATGTTTGGCTCGTATGCAGGCATGGTTCAGCTCAAGAGCCCCGAAGGGCGTAATATTTGGGCTACACCACAAAGGGTATGCGCTATCGACTGGAAAATGGATGGACGCATGGGCGTCATGATGGTATCTGGGCGGTATGTTGAGGGGGGATATGGTTTTGAGCTGGTTCAGAGATTAACGTTTGCCCCGGGATTCAATGGATTTCTTGCTGAGATTGTATCGATTGAAAACACAGGAATCGTTCCGCTTTCAATTACATCGGTATATGCCCGATTGATTCCGCTTAAAAGAACAAAGCTGGAGGTTGATGGCGGCATCCCTGAACTTTGGAAAGCCCCCAATGCCTGTTCATGGGTTTATCCCGATATAGGAAGGTTCTCAGCGCGTACATGGGATTCTGCGGCTTTGCGCATTAAATTCTGGATAGGCAAAGAAGGTCATCCGCATGGTGACATAGTGTTTCGCGTACCTTCAGGCTTGGTTTTGCATCCAGGGAAGAAATGGAACCCTCAAAGTTCTATGGGAGTTGAGGTACATTTGAAATGAATGAATAATCAGGGGACAGACCCTTCGGAAAAGGTAGATAAGTCAAAAAGATATGGCAAATATTCGGTTAATTGGATACTTCCCCAGTTTGCGGTGTCCTGATGGCTTCCGGAGGTGGTGTCAATCTCATTGGAATGACGGTGGTTATACGTTGAAGAAACACAAAGGAGACTGGGAAGAATGAACAGACGTGATTTCATGACTGGCATGGTAGCTGGCGCCGCGACGTCGCTACTTACGTGCGGATGCGCTTCGTCACCGCAGAAAGAGGGGATCAAGCCAGCGCGGTTCAAGCCATTTGAGATTCCGGGACTTGAACAGCGTCCTGATTTCTGGAAAGTGAGAGTTGATGAGATAATCGACATCTGCTCCAATGCGAAGAAATGTGCACGCAAGGAAATCATCTGCCGTACGCCTTTAGGATATCCTGTGTATGCTCTATTCTACGGGGAAGGCTTTGATGATGCTCCTCCGCAGACGAATTGGTCTGCGGGAGCCGGTTCCACCACATACCGGAACTACATGGGCAATCCGCCGCCCACGAGACAGACGTTCCTGCTTCTTACAGGGGTTCATGGGGCGGAGCCTGAGAGTCTGGCCGGAACCATGAACATAATTCAGACGCTTGAGACAGGAAAGGATTT
>SUVZ01000170.1 GCA_015061765.1 Lentisphaerota bacterium | reverse complement strand
GGGGAACGGCATCCGTGCCGTCAGCTACGATCTTGACGAGAGAACCGGCGGCATTTCGACGCTGCGTGTTCGAGGAGGGTCGGGGGCGGCAAAGTCCATCGAGACCCGCTACATGGTCATGTCTAAGTCCGGTGACCGCGAAGCCTTTGAGCGGGACGACAGGGTCGTCGAACGGCGCAAGGATCGGGATGGCGCCGTGTTTCGCTGCGAGAATCCGAAGATGCCCGGCATCGACATCTTCAAGCGTTACAGCGTGGTGAACGGCGGTTTGAGGAGAACGGTCTCTTTCCTGAACGCAAACGGCGAAACAAAATACATAACTCCATCTGTCGAGTGCCGTTTCGCTCGGGAGTTCCTGGACACGGCCTATCACCTCGGCGCCGGATACATCGGGCCGTACAAGCCGTTCCCGAAAGTCGACAGCCCGCGACAGGTGACTGAGTATCTTCAGTCGTCGAAGGGAATGGTTCTTGTCGACCCAAGGTCAGGCAGGGGTTGCTTTTCCCACTGTCGGGTGAAGATCGACGATACGGTGGTGTTCCCCTGGTGGCATTCCACCATCGGACGCTACCGCGAACTCCATGACAGGCTGTGGTATCTTCCGGACGGGTACAGGATGGGGCTTGGCACGTTCGGTCTCTTCCAGGGCAAGACCGTTTCCGTTACGGACCATTTCAGCCTCTTTGATGGCGACCTCTTCACGTTCTTTGACGAGGTGTTCGCCAAGGACCCTGATTTTTCTGCGGAACTCAAGTCCATTCCTCCGCCTCCGGGATGGGTGCGCGATGTCGTTGCAAACTGCGATGACCGCTTCTCGCCGATGCTTCCGTGGCTTCTCAAGATGATAGACGGCGGCGATTTCATGATGCATATCGGTCCGGCGGTCAGTTACTACAGCTGGGGCGACTACCGTCTGGGCCGCGGAGGGTTCCCCACCATGCACGGCGGACACGTCACGGATGACGAGGTCAAGGCTCACGTGAAGCTGTTCAAGGATATGTCGCCGCGCGTGCATGTCTCGGTGTATGGAATTGCTGTCGCGGCGGCATATTTCACCGGAGTGGTGAAGGAACATCCGGAATGGTTCCGCATGCGCGACCGCAATGGTGCGCTGGACCCTCTGTTCCCCGGAGTGAACCTCAATTGGCAGACGATGTTCTCCGTGCCGGAGTGCCGTGAGTGGATGGCGAAGATGTTCTGCGATTTCGTCGACGGCATTGGGACGGACACGTTCTACATAGATGAAACGCAGATGACCAACACGATAGACTGGGAACGTGACAGGATCACCCGGGACGATGACACAGTGAAGTTCTGGAAGGTGCTCACCGAAATGAAGAACTGTCGCGGAAAGATGTTCTTTGCGAACGGAAGCGGAATCCCGTATGTGGACGTGAACTACATCGAGGAGTGCCGCGGTACCCTCAGGCCGGAGAACTGGCGGGACGGCGCGGGGGTGATGCTCGGTGTCGCCATGATGAACCGCATGCGAAAGGGCCAGCGTACGATCCCCCTGTACTGGACTCCGGGCAACGACTACGCGAATCGCGTCCTTGCGCTGGGTTGGATACCCAGAACCCATCTCTACGGGTATAATGACCTTGCGGTGATCCGGGCGAGAAAGCACATTGGCCACATGGATCCGGTGAACGTTCGCTATTCTCCGGACTGGAAGAGGGATCCCAATACCGATGTGGAATCCTATGCCGGGCGGCGCGTAGGGTGCGGTGACGTGGTGCTTTCCTTCATCAACCGCGGCAAGGCGGCCGCAGATGTTCAGGTGGAGATTGATATGGGGACGCTCGGTTTCCCTGCCTCTGCGCGTGTCAACGCGTATCGGCAGCGTCTCGACCTTTCGCGCGCCGGGAGGACGCGTGAAGAGATGCTTTCGGATGCGGAGATAAAGCGCAACTGGCTGAAGCGTGGAGTCCTGCGCGGCGCCAGGCTGACGGATCCGGAACTTCTCTATAGCGGCAAGGCGTCCGGGATGGCGGGGTTCAAGCTCTCTGGAATCGGGACGAATGGGATGGAACAGATCCTTGTCGTCCCGTCTCCCGTTTCGATCTTCTCCGTGGACGGACAGCCTTTGAACGGGTTTTTCACCTCGCAGGATGGAGTCCGTGTTGAAGGGCGCAGAATATCCGTTCCGGAGGGACGCTCCATGGAGGCGCTGCTTCTCGATGTCGACGTCGATTTCGTTTCCGTAAGGGCCAATGGACGACCCGTCGGTACGCGGCGTGTGCGCGTCGGCGGCAGATCGGCGCAGCTTGTCTCCCTGGACGCGGGGGAGTGGATGCTGGATTGGCGTGAGGTCGCCCGCACCACGGAACCCTCTTCCGCCTTGCCTGTCGCGTCTGGTGCGCTCAGTTCCTCCGAGCCACTTCCCCGTCACCTTTGGCATCCGATGATAAAGGTTGACAGAAAGGTGGATGTCGGTTTCGGTTCCGGGCGCATCGTGCGGAAGCTTGAATTCGCGAACTGCGTCGAGAAGTCCACAAGGCTGCAGGAGAATTCGGGGCTGGAGTTCGCCGCCGCCATGGCGGATGAACGCGGAATGGCTCTCACGGCGGGCACCACGCGCCGCGAAGGGGAGACGGAAGGGCTTGTGAACTTTGCGGGGTTCGAGCTGAAGGGGCTGCGTTCTCTCAATATGCGTTTTACGGCAGACTTCACGAATGCCGTCGCCTGCAACGTCACCACCGGCCATGCAGCACCATGGGCCATGCGCAAGGATTCCGGCAAGGTGTTCACCGGCATCGTGATCGACTACAGGGTCGGTACAGGATATGTGAAACGGGTCTCCTTGGCGACCGGACTTCCAAAGTGCGGAAGGGAACTTGCCGATCCGCACTGGGGAACGGGACGCAGACCGGACGAGTTCCATGTGCTTGGGGACTGGCTGGATTCGTCCGCCCCGCGTGAATTCTTCCTTGACCTCGGCAGGTATGCGCCGAAAGGATGGGACGGAGAGTCGATAGTCTCATTGGGAACGTCCCGCATTCAGAGCGGCCGCACCATGAAACTGGAATTCCTGAATGGGCTTTCGGACCGCACGCCGCCTGATCTGGCGCCGGCAGATCCCGATTCGACGCTGAACGACCTGAAGAAGGTTGCGCCGGCGACTGCGGAAGTTCGCACCACATCTTCAGGCGCCAAGCTGTTTGTGGACGGGAAGAGATCGAACGCCTGTTTCTACAAGGGCTCGTACAGCATGAAAAGGTTTGGCGAGATTGGATGCGGCATAATCGTCACTCTGAAGCATCCGAACTTTGCAAGTCTCGAAAGGGAGCTGATGCGCATCCATCACTCCAACCCAGATGCGCGTGTGATCGTGTCCGTGGACCTGACTCCGCCACGGGCGTTCCTTGAAAGGCATCCAGATGAGATTTTCGTTGACGACAAGGGGCGGCGCGGCCGCGTGAAAACGTCAGTCTGCGATGCGGAAACGGGGGAGCCGCTGATGGCGCAATACGATTTCATCGGATTCGGGAACCAACCCCTTGCAAAGGACGAAACATGGGCGTTCTCGTACAGCGGAGAGGCGTGGAGGCGCTATGGACGGAAGATGCTTGACGGGCTCGTTTCCGGGCTGAAGTCGTCCCCGGTGGGGAACATCGTCATAGGATTCAATTTCATGGGCGGAATGGATGGACAGTATGTCCAGTGGGAATACCGCCCATATCATGGACACTTCGACTATTCCGAAGGCAACAGACGCGCCCTCTGCCGCTATCTCAGGGAGGTGTACGGAAGCGACGCCGCCCTGCAGAAGGCGTGGGACGATCCCTCTGTGGCGATTTCGAACGCCCGGAATCCGTCACCGGAAGAGTTCCGGTCCCGCGAATATTTCGATGACAGACCAGGTTTCGGGCGCAGACTTGCGGACTGCCGCCGTTTCGTGGCAGTTGGGCTGGCGCGTTCGCTGAACGGTTTCGCCAAGCACGTGAAGAAAGCGTGGGGGAGGCCTTCTGTCGTGGAGCTGTGGTGGACGACGGCGATATGGCCTCAGCCGGCAAGGCTGGCCCTCGACGAGCTGGTCGACGGTGACGCCGTGGATATCGTGAAGACGGTGAGCTACTATGCGCCGGAGCGTAGCGTTGGCGGAATGGGCGCTTCGGCCAACAACCTCGGCGCGTCCCTTGACGCGCGGGGCGTACTGTACGTGCAGGAACTCGACCACCGCACTCGCTTCTCGCAGCATGTGGACAATGCAGCGTGGACGAGCGCCGCCGTCGCCAAGCCCGCTACTCCGGAGGAGTTCGAGACTCAGCTTATGCGCGATGCCTCAAGCGTGATTGCGATGGGCGGCAGGGGGCTTTGCTTCTATGATATGCTCGGCGGGTGGTACCGCGCGAAAGAGGAGTCTTCAACCATCGGCAAGGTGATTTCAATGCAGACTTTCGCCGCCGAGAACGCCGGACTCTATCCGCGGCCGCAGATGGTGATCCTGGTGGATGAGCAGACCCGTCTCCTGTACGAGAGGGGAACGGCGGAGCAGGCGAGCTGGACATGGCGGCTGGCGGGATTTTCGCCGTCGATCAGGCTCATTTCCGATCTTGACGGCAAGGACTTCCCCGAGTTCAGGCTTTATGTGCTCTGGAACGCACTCCGCCTTTCGAAATTTCAGGCGCGCAAGCTCCGCCGCAGGGCGGAGGCGGGCGCGATGATAGTCGCGGCGGGAAAGACAGGTGTGTGCAGTCGGGACTTCATGACTCAGGACGAGGCTCTGGCTGCACTTGGAGGGAACGTAGTGGTCGCCGGAACCATAAGCGACATTGCACCGGAGACTCTCAACCGGTGGGCGGTCAAGGCGGGGGTGCATGTATATTCAAAACCGGGCAACGCCACATACGCGGGGAATGGAGTGGTGTGTGTGCATCGTCTTGCGGAAGAGCCGGTCGTCGATTTCGGACGTGAGGTCGTTCCGGTGGATCCGGTGACGCGTAAGACGTCATCCCCGATCCGCATATGGAAGCCGGATGTGCCTCTGCACGGAACGGCGGTCATGTGCTATCTCCCTTCGGACGCGGATTACTCGCGATAGTTTGTCATTCACTCAATAGGTGTTGAAAGGTGCTCATGAAAAGAAAAGGGCGTGTTGGCTTCAAGAAGGTTCGCCTGATTGTTCTGGCGGCAGTGTCATGCGTTGCGGTAAATGTTTCCTGCGGCGGCGAATTCAACGAAAACGGATGCACGGTGAAATGGGAAGGGAAGACCCTTTCCGTCGGCAATGCTCTGTTCTCCCGCAGGTACGAATCGTGCAATGGGGTGCTGCGTACGGTGTCGTTCAAGGCTAAAGACGGCATGGAATGGCAGCGCGCGGGAGCGCCAGCCGGACAGAAGCGCGATGATATGGAGGTTTCCGCAGCTAAGGCGAAATGGAGTCCTGTGGGGACTGATGGCGTACGTGTCACCGTGAAGGCGGCGGGAAAGCAGACGGAATTGGATATCTATCCCGGGATGCCAGGTGTGATCGTTCGCCGGTCCGGGGTTGTGGATTTCACCGCAGTGCACGATTCCACTCGGCAGATAGACAGGTTGAAGGAAGACCGAGAGATTTTGAAGAGTGTCATCAAGGCATGCGACTATATCGCATACACGCCGTTGCACATGAAGGTGACCAGCATGACGTGTCTTGACCAGACTGACATCCGCGACAATCTTGTGCATACCCAGGAACGCCTTTTTATGGCCTATGACGAGGCATTTTCGGTCTCTGCCAGTTCTGTAGACTGCCGTGACGTACTTACCGGCGAGGGCATGGTGTTCGTTCGGCTCGCCCCGATGCCTGTAAGCAGACCGAAACAGGCGGATGATTTCATTCTTGACGGCAGGCGGGGGATTGCGCTTCTGGCCAACGGATATCCGCTTGTGGAGCTTGTCTATCGCGGAGGGGATGCCGGGCGGCAGCGTGCCGTCATTGCGTTTCAGCGGGCGTTGCGTCCGTATCGGCCCGGACGCGATGGCGTGTTGCTGTCCAATACCTGGGGAGCAGGGAACCGTGACAGTCGTATAAATCAGGAGTTTCTCCTGAAGGAGATCGAGGCTGGCGCGAAAATCGGCGTTGATGTGATTCAGATAGACGATGGTTGGCAGCATGGCCGTACGGCGAATTCCAGAAAAAAGGCTAATGAGGGCAAGAAGAAGGTATGGAATGGATATTGGGCGGCAGATCCTAATTTCTGGAGGGAGGATCGCGAGAGATTTCCGGACGGTCTGGAACTTCTTGTAAAGACCGCCGCGGCGAAGGGAATGCGTTTTGGACTGTGGTTTGGTCCGGATTCAAGCGGCGATTCGGAAAACTGGGAGAAGGATGCCGCATGTCTGCTGGATTACCACAAGCGCCTCGGCATCGACTATTTCAAGATGGATTCCATGAAACTCTATTCGCCGATCGCCTTTCAGCGCAATCGCATGATGTTCGACAGGATGCTCGAACAGTCTAATGGAACGATGGTGTTCGATCTCGACAGTACGGCTGAGGTTCGTCCGGGTTTTCTCGGGCTTGTTGATATCGGTCCGATATTTGTGGAGAACCGGGGAACGAAAAGAGGCGTGTACTGGGCGCATCATACCCTCAAAAACCTGTGGGACCTTTCGCACATCATTGATCCTGTTCGTTTGAGATTCGAGTTCAACAATCCCGATACGAACCATGATGTATACAAGGGGTTGGCGTTAAGTCACGCAGATTATCGCCCTGACGCCCTTTTTGCTACAGTTATGACGGCGTCGCCGCTTGCCTGGATGGAGCTTTCCGATGTTTCCGAGAAGTCGATAGCGGCACTCGCTCCATTGGTGCGCAGCTGGAAGGCGGAGCGGACTCGTTGGCATGGCGGTGTCATACATCCGGTCGGAAACAGGCCTGATGGCGTTGCGTGGACCGGTTTTGTGTCGGAGGCGGCAGACGGCGGCGGTTATGTGCTGTTGTTCCGCGAATTTAACGACAAGGATTCCTATGTACTGGATCTGGAGCCGATTTTCGGCAAGCGGAAACTTAAGGTCGATGCCTGTGTCGGCGGAAGGGGCTCGGCATCGCTGGATGGTTCCCTGCTTTCGGTCAAGGTGCCTGAAAAGCTCGATTTCATATGGCTTCGTATGGCTGACATGTGAGAAGTTCCGGCGAAACCGTGCGCATTCGCAGAGATGAACCCTGCCAACCGCCGATACAGTGGACTCATCAGCCGATGGCTTGAGAGGTGTTTGCTTAAAATTAACAGAATGGTGTTTGTTTCTGTTTGAATTAGCATGATTGCATGGAAAAATCTGTCTGAAAGCATTCGATTTCAGATTTTTACTTGAATTGGGTACTGTTATTTGATAAACTGCAAGGCAATGGAGAAAAGGAGGTAAAAATATGGCAACGAAGAAGTCAGACAATAAAATTCATAAAATCGGCATGATTGGCGGCAGTATGAAGTCTTTTATGGGCAACATACATCGTCAGGCGATTGAAAGAACAGGAAGTCTGAAGATTGTCGGAGGTTCTTTCGGTACGTCTAAGCAGGCCTCGTATGACTTCATTAAGCCGTTAGACCTCAATGTCGATGACCTTTTCCCCTCATACCGTGATTTCCTTCGCCGTGAGAAGACTCGCAAAGGCGACAAGAAGCTTCTGTTCGTTTCCGCCGTGCTTCCGAACACCATGCACTACCCGATCGCG